>JAGNNB010000047.1 GCA_017990865.1 Lysobacteraceae bacterium | reverse complement strand
CATGAGGTGTACTTGTCGTTCGACGACGCGAAGGTAGGACGCGGATCGAGTGGGTATAGCTTTAGCCATTGCAGCCATCGTCGCGATCATTCTGCTGCTAAGGCGGGCAGCGAGCGGATCGGCCGGGGGATCGACGAGTGAATCGGCGGAGACTCTTTCTCCGGAAAGCGACTTGTTGCGGCTATGTCACGGAAACAAATCGCAGATGGAGCGTCTGATTGAGTTGGAGCGCAAGAAGTCTACTGACATATCGCGATTGATCGCCATCGCACGCGCTGCCCACATACTTCGCCGCGACAAACGCTGAGAAGCCATCGCATGGGCAAAAGCCGAAAATAGCAGTCAAGAGCGGAGGCTTACTGGGCAATTCCCTGGACATCTTCGCTCTGACTTGCCGCGACTGACTCGAGCTTTCGTCAAATTTGCCGCAGGCGCCACTCTGGCTTTGCCAAGACTTGTCGCCTTTCGGGGTGACGCCAAACAATTCGTTCAAGCCACCCCCGCATCGTGGCGTCGGCCACGTGCCTGCGCTACGCTAGCATGCGTCCGCCACCCCGCTGCGGGGCGGCTTAACTCAGGCGTTAGCCACTACAGGGAGGAATGCAATGGCCACAGAACCAAGGATCAGCCTGAACAAGCTCGGCGAATATTTGACCGCATCTCCATTACGCAGAAAAGAATTATTCAAGATCAGCAAGACCCGAAGCCATTCATCACAACTAGATATTCAGATGCTAGAGATGAAATAGTAGATTTCATGTCGACCGGAATGATCGATGATGAAAAACTAATTGCGGCGGCAAAGAGGCTAAGAACTGAAGATGCTCCAACAGAATTCTCTCAACAAGATAAGTCCGCTTCCGCAGACGCGATTGAGAATTTTCTTGATACATATGAACTTATAGAAATTGATGATCTGAAAGTTGTCCCAGCCGACAAAAACACCTCTGAAAGAATGACAATTTCTGGTGTTAGCGTCTCAATAAGACCAGACGCATACCTTGAAGACCCAATTACTGGTGACATTAAGGGCGCTGTTAAGCTGCATTTCCCAAAAACAACTCCTCTTAACGAAATTTCTGCGGAATATGTAGCCACTGCAATGAAAGTCTATATAGAGCAAGAAAAGAAGTCGGCAGTTGTTGATTATAAGAAATGCTATGTAATTGATGTTTCTACAAAGCAAGTAACTCATGCCCCGAAAGCGTACAAAAGAAAAATGAATGACATCACTGCCGCATGCGAAGAAATTGAGGCCCGCTGGAAACGTGGCGGCGGCTAACAAATTCGTTCAAGCCGAGCCCGCATCGTGGCGTCGGCCACGTGCCTACGCTACGCTAGCATGCGTCCGCCACCCCGCTGCGGGGCGGCTTAACTCAGGCGTTGGGCGTCGTAGGGGAAGCGTATGGAATCGGCCATTTTTGGACTCGTAGGTGTCGCTCTCGGCGCGGTGCTGACCGTTGCCAGAGAATGGTGGTTTCAAAGTCGAAAGAACCGAAAGGACGCTGAGTATCTTTCAGTCCTTGTGTCGTGCGAGCTTGAGCGGTACGTGGCTGGTTGTGCTGATGTGGTTGGGGATGATGGACTTTCCGAAGGGCAGCCAGACAAGAACGGCTACTGCACAATCCAGGTAGATGCGCCGAAATTTGAGCCGCTTGCGCTTGGCGTCGATTGGAAGTCGCTCCCTGCGGGCCTTATGTACGAAATCCTCGACTTCCCGTACATGGCTGAGGTCGCAAACCGAAAAGTCTTTGCTGCATTTGAATACGCAGCTACCCCGCCAGATTTTGACGAAGGTTTTGAAGAACGACAATTTCAGTACGCCACTCTTGGCATCGCCGCATCGCAGTTGGTTACAAAGCTGCGCAACTATGCGGGCTTCCCTGCGAGAAGCATTGGCGAATGGAACCCCGTGCAATACATGGAAGAGAAAAAAGCCGCCATTGAGTTGCAACGGAAAGAGAGAGCCAACCGATATTCAGCACTGAGTTTATAGGCCCCGTACATGCACATCGCTCGACGCCCAACCCTGCAATGCACCGGACCTGCGCGAAAAGCCGCGCAGGCCGGTGATTTTGAACGTTAGCTTGCTTCTGATGCGATTTCTTTACCCATTTCTCTCAAGGATCATGCCAGATGGCACACTTCGAGTGCCCACAGCTGGCCAAGACGATGCTGGGATCAGCGACGGTATCGTAGAACTTCAGCCTTCGGATAGTCGATATCTTGCGTGGGTTAACTTGATGCGCTCTTTCGCGCGCTTTAAAGAAGACCTACATATCGAAGAAATAGAAAAACTGGAGTCAGAGTGCACTCTCTGAAAACCTTTTGAAACCATATCCCAACCCTTCTTTCCTCGGGCTATTGCAGATGATTCCGAAGGGGTCTAACGACTCATTCAAGCCCAACCCGCTTCGCGAATCGGTCGAATTCAGGCGTTAGATACCCGCCCAAGCAACAGGAACATCCGCATGTCGAAAACAATCACCATCAGTCTGCCTGTTACGGACCTCGATAGATCCAAGGCGTTCTATTCCGCCATCGGCTTCGAGCTCAATTCGAAGTTTTCCGGCCCTACCGCAGCAATGATGGTTTGGAGCGAGAACATCAGCGTTATGCTGTTGAGCCACGACATGTGGCGCAGGTTTACCACGCGCCCAATCCCGCCAAACACCTCAAGCGAGGTCGCATTGAATGTCTCGTGCGAATCACGCCACGATGTAGATGCGATGGCAGAAGCTGCGGGTCGAAACGGCGGGACGACCGACATCAACCCCGTTGAAGATCACAGATCCATGTACGGCCGGGACTTTTGCGACCCGGACGGACATGTGTGGGGCGCCATGTGGATGGACGCCGCTGCTGGCCCAGACGCGTGCAGTGACTCGTCAGGCACCTGACAATTCATTCAAACCGATCCCACATGGGGATGTCAGTCACGTGCCTACGCTACGATTGCGCGCGTCCGCCGCCCCGCTGCGGGACGGCTTAACTCAGCGTTAGGCATTGCAAAGGAGATCGCAGCAATATGAAAGATGAAAGCCGCGAAGATGCAAAAAAGCAGGAAATCATGAACTTCCTGCATGAGAGAGTGTTCAACCCGGTACTGGATTCAACAAATGCCTCAAAAGAACTGAAGCAAGGTATACGCTTAACAGTGATGAGACTGCAGGAGCGTGATCCCGGCGGTGTAGTGAAGTACTTTTGGTCTGCCGTAATCGGGACCGAACGGAGTACAGCATTCGCACGTCAAATGCGAGAAGAAGGATTCATACGGTTTGAGGAGGTCATTGAGGAATTCCGTAATAGATTCAATGACGCTTGGATCCGCTCTTGAAGCCCAGGGGCTTGGTTCGCGGAGCAATGCCTAACAATTCGTTCAAGCCGATTCCATGCCGTGGCGTCGGCCACATGCGTTTGCGCTACGCTAGCACGCGTCCGCCGCCCCGCTGCGGGGCGGCTTTACTCAGCGTTAGGCGGCATACCATGAACTTCAGCGATCTTGAAAAGTCTGCGCTGCAGCTAAACGAGCTCTACGAACAGCTTGAGACCAAGAGATACGGTCGCGCCTGGACCATGCAAGAACTTGCGCTTGGCTTCGTGGGGGACGTAGGCGATCTGGCAAAACTGATCCAGGCGCACGCCGGCATCCGAACTATCGACGACTGCAAGGCGAAACTTGGTCATGAATTGTCGGACTGCTTGTGGTCGATTCTTGTCTTGGCAAACAAATGCGGCATTGATCTGGAGGCGGAGTTCGTCAGGAACACTAGAGAAATATCCGATTATGTTTCCAATGAACTCAGCAAGTAATTCAGCCGCCGCCTAACGATTCGTTCGAGCCAATCCGCATCGTGGCGTCGACCACGCGCCTGCGCTACGCTAGCATGCGTCCGCCACCCCGCTGCGGCGCGCCTTATTTCAATTGTGAAGCCGCCTGTTCTGATACAGGCCTCCAAGTTTGGAGATATGCGATGAACGCACTGTTATGGGTTTTGCAGACGGTTGCCGCGCTGATGTATGGGGCGTCGGGTGTCATGAAGGTCTTTATGTTTGAAAAGATCAGCCAAGATGTCCCCTCCTTCGGGGCGTTGCCGCGAGAAGCTTGGATGGCGCTGGGCATCTTGGAACTCGTATGCGCAGTCGGGCTTATCGTGCCTGCCGCCTTCCATTGGCGTCCGCAACTCACGATCGTGGCCGCCTCGCTCTTGGCTGTCGAGAGTCTCGTGTTCATCTGGGTGCACGTCAAATACCAGGAGATGACGCCCTTGATCATGAGTGGCGCATTAGGTCTTCTGATGGCATTTGTCGCTTATGGTCGTCTGGTACTGAGGCCAATCGCCTGACAAATTACCTATGCAGCGGTCTAACAATCCGTTCAAGCGCATCCCGCATGGTGGCCTTGGTCACGCCCCTACGCTTACATCCGTGCGCTGCCTCCTTGCGGGCCGAATTACATCAAGCGTTAAGCGCGAGAGACACTTCCGATGATCAAGTACATGATCGCAACATGCGCACTGGCCGCCAGCGCCGCCTACGCGGCCGATCGATTCGTACCGCCGCCAGCGCCAATGGTCGTCGATGGCGATACGGTTCAAGTCGAGCGCGAAATTTCCGGGCAACGACAGATTATTCATATCGCTCGTCGCTCGCCAGCCGACTTCCGCCAACTCGTCGGGGACTATCTCGTGTCGCTGGAGTGCTCCGGCAAACACTTCTTCAAGGCGGATCTGAGTCCGCGGACATCGCCATTGGGTTCCAACAAGGAAGAGTTGGTGTTTTTGACGCTTCCTGATGGGCAAGACGCCAACTGCGTTATCACAGTCGTAGACCGGTCCAGCTATCCATGGAAGCGTTTGTTCCATGCGCCCATAAGCACAATTCCTGAGATTTCGGATTAGCACCTCACAATTCATTCGAGCCGATCTCGCATCGTGTGATTGGCCATGCGCCTGCACTACGCTAGCGTCCGCCCGCCGCTCCGCTAGAGGGCGGCTTCACTCACGCATTAGGCCGATAGAAATTTCATGCGCCTGCATCGCATCGACGCTCGACCCTCGCTCTACGTTCGCGACGCATGCGAACAAGACGACGTTGTGGCGCAGACGGTCCAAGCCACGTTGGACCTTTACGGCCGGAAGGGCTTCATGCTTCCGTGGGTGGGCTATCTTGCCGAGAAGGATGCTCGCATCGTAGGTAGTTGCGGATTCGCAGGACCGCCGATGAACGGAGAAGCCGAGATCGCCTATTTCACTTTCCCCGGCAACGAGGGCAAGGGCATCGCGACCGAAATGGCGGTGCTGCTCATGCGCGAGGCGCGTCGAACCGCAGAGACCGAAGTCTTCATCGCTCACACGCTACCTGCGGAAGGTCCATCGACCACGATCCTTCGGAAACTGGGATTCGAATGCCTGGGCGTGATCGAACATCCAGAAGACGGCCCTGTCTGGAAGTGGTGCGAGCAGCGCACTATTCCGGCTCCGCAGTGAGGCCTACCGCTCGCTCGATGGCGTCGCGTTGCTAGGTCGTTTTGTGTGCACTCTGTGCGCGCGAGACGCGCGGGCGGCGCTTCTGTGGCATCGATAGCCTGGGCTAGAGTCATGCCTGTGTTCGGACGACAGATCGAGCGGGCTCGACACAAGACGATCTGTGCAGTCGTTACATCTCTCATTTTATGCCAATAGTGAGACAGATCTACGCCCCCAAGTCGCGTCGGTGGCGAGACTTGAGCTATTTCGCTGCCCGAATCGCATCTTGGGTGTCGATGAATGCGTCGAGCGCGCCTGCGTGAATCTGTGTGTCGCCCATCCGCAGCGCGTCGACGCCGTAATGAAGAATGACGCGGCGAATCAGTCGATTCGTGACGACCAATTGGTTGCAAAGGCGGTATCCGATGTCTACCGGGACACGGCGCTCTTGATAGCCGAAATGACCGTGAACGCGCGATTGCTCGTTTTCCTTCGGCCACACACAGATCGAGATGTCGTAATCGGTTCCGGTCGCGCGCCAACGGAATTCCACGCCATCGACGACGATTTTTCGGAAACCCTTGCTGTTGATGGCCATGATGCGATTGGGTCACGGAATTCGAATCATCGTATCGCAGCAAACTGCCCATCTGCACTTCCTGGTGGGCGTAGGCCGGGTCATCGGCCCGGCACCATCGTCAAGGCCAGAGCTGGGTGCGAAGCACCCAGCCTGCGAATTCGATGGCAGTGAATTTCCGCATCGATCGAGAGCCGACGCTGTGTGTTCGCAAAAAAAAGCTGGGCCCCGGCCTACGCCGGGGTGACGGAGCGGAGAGGGCGCGAGCAGTGATGTGCGCCGAGTTGCTCGCCTCGCTTCTCGTACAACAACGAAGGGCGCCTTTCGGCGCCCTTCGTCTTGATCGCAAATCCCATCGGGTCGCGCCTGCCGGGCTCAGGCCGCTATCCCGGTCAGCCGCAGCGCCGATTCGCGATCGCGTTGCGCTTCGTCGTGACGCTCCAGCGCGGCGAGTGCGATGGCGCGATTCTCGTAAAGGTCCGCTTGCTCCGGCGATACGCGCAAGGCTTCATCCAGATCGCGCAAGGATTCCGAGATGCGGCCGGCTTCGAACAGCAAGGCGGCGCGATTGGATAGCAACAGCGCGTCGTTGGGGTAGGAGCGCAGCGCGGCGTCGTAGTCGGTCAAGGCCGCATCCGGCCGTTCGAGCGCCTCATACGCTTGTGCTCGCCCGATCCGCGCCAACGGAGCCGTCGGCTCGATATCGACGGCCTGACTGTAAGCGTCGACCGCGGCGGCGTAATCGCCCTTGCGGCGGTACGCCTGGCCGAGATTGGTCCAGACTTCGAAATACGGCGGGCTGAGGCCAATGGCTTCGCGGAAGTCGTGGATCGCTTCGTCCAATCGCCCCAGTTTCAGATACATGCTGCCGCGTTCGTTGTGGTACTCCGAATAGCGCGGATCCATCTCCATCGCGGCGGTGTAATACTTGATCGCTTCGTTGTAGTCGCGTACGGCGGAATACACCTGCGCGATGTTGTAAAGCAGAACCGAGCGGTGCAGGCGATACTGGTGGTCTTGCAGATGCCGCTCGAGTCGATCGAAACCTTCGCGGCAAAGTGCGATGGCTTCGTCGATTCGGCCCTGTTGAAAGCGGATGAAGGCGACGCCGTTGAGGTTGAATACCGCGAGGTAATGCTTTTCGGCCTCGCTGAATGTGACCTTTTCGAGCAAGTCCATGGCGCGCTGCAGATAATCTTCGGCCAGCGCGAAGTCGCGCTGTGGCAAAAAGCGGCAATGCAGCATGGCCAAGGTGTAGTAAATGCTGACCAGATCGTTGGGCTCGGTGATCTTGGTCAGGGCCTCGTCGCGCACCACGCGCAGGCCGTCTTCCGCGCGGCCCAGCGCGGCATAGGCGTTGAATAGGCCGGAGACGATGTTCCAGCGGCCGAATTTGCGTTCGCCCTGGTCGATTTCGTCGAAATCCGTGAGTACCGGCTCGCCGAAATAGAGCGCGTCCTCGTACAGACCATGATGGTTGAACAGGATCAGGGTCGTCGCCCGCCAGCGTTGCGCTTGTGCATGGTGGCCGGTCGCTTCGCAGGCATCGATCAGCCGCGGCAGCAAATTATCGGCTTGCCCGATCGCTGCGTTGACGCGCGTTTCGAGTTCGACGATCTCTGCACGCAACGCATCCAGGTCGGGGGCATCGACTTCAGCGGGCAAGTCCGCGGCGATTCGCTGCGGTTCGCTCGGGGCGAGCCATTCGATGACCTGCGTCGCTCGGTCTGGCGAAGCCACCAGAATCAGGTCGAGCGGCAGGCCGGCCAGCCTTCTCCGCGCCAGGCCATTGAAGAACCGCCGCATCAACGCGCTGGTTTCGTCGATATGATGCAGCACCAGCACATGCCGTCGCCCATCGCGCGGCAGCCATTCGTCGAGCAGGTCGATCAATCCATGCAGCAGGCGATAAGCGCGATCGACCGGATAGCTGCGCACGCGCTCTTTCACCGGCGAAGCATCGGTCAGACTCGCCTCGGTCAACGGAAAACGTTTGCGCAGCGAAGGCACCGCCATCGCCAGTTCGTAGCGATGCCGCTCCAGCAACTCAGGCGCGGCCGCATCGATCGCCGGCACCAGAGCATCGAGAAAATCGCTCAGTCCCGCCCAAGGGCCACCCAGCCTCAAGCGGCTGTCGAGGTGGTGCACGACGCAATTCGGTGCGTCGGATAACGACAGGCCACGCAGCCACGCGTCGCGCGCGATGCCCGCGCGGGCTTCGATCAGAATCAGGTTCCCGGGACCTTCGGTGGTCAGGGAAATTCGAGGTAACGATGGTGTCGTGGACATCTGTTCATCCTTGTTTTCGCGGCCAAAGTTCGCGCGCCCACATCGCGAGCCCGATCAACAGCAGAGTACTGAACATCAGACCGGCCAGCAGTGCGCTGGCTGAGGGCCCGTGTCCGGTTTTCGGCGCGTTGACGGATTCGATCAGCAGGAGCATGTAATTGACGAATAGCGGTAATTGAACCAGCAGCAACATGCCGAATGCGATGGCGCGACCGGCCAACCAGATCGCGGCGTAGCCCGGCAACAAACGCCTCTCGTGCGCCGGCAGAGCGGATTGGTCGATCGCTTCTGCTCGGCGGCGAAAAGAAGCCCATCGGTTGCGCAGCCAATCCTCGGTGTCCTGCATGAGACGTCTGCAGCCGAGCAAATTGGAGAAAGCATAGTAGAAATCCGTGCGCAGGAAGAAGTAGCACTGCCAGACGATGCGCATGATGTAGAGAAACAACAATGCCGAAAGAATATTCCGCGCCAGCGTGGGCAGCGCCCATGCGAATCTCTCGGCTGCGGCCATGTACAGCACGATCGCGGCGGCCGATACTGCATCGATGATCGGTCCGGCGAGTATCGGCAGATAGCGGCGGTTCCGCGGCAAGGCCCAGACACCGTTCATGTCCGTATGCCATACGATGAACCACATCAGATTGCCTATGCTGAAACGGCACGATACACCGGCGGCGCGCGCGGCGGTCAGGTGCGCCATTTCATGGATGAAGGTCGACGATATGCCGAGCAACATCAGGCCCAGCAAATGGGCTGCCGTATCCCTTGGGAAATAAAACGCACGCCACCCGGGCGCCAACGAGGGTCGATCGATCAGCGCAAGCAGCGCCGCGACGACGATCACCGCCATCAGAGTCAGCGTGAAACGGTTCCAGATAACCCGCGCGATGCGGGGAGAAATCCATTCGAAGTGATAACGCGTCGGCGGTATGTCGGACGCTGTCGCTACGGATTCGTCGTCGCGAGTTCGCGGCGAGGCTAGGATGCCGCACGACGTCAGCGCGGCGATCAGGTCGTCGAGATCGGGCGTTTCGCCGTGAAGCTCGAGATAGTCGTCGCGAATGCGCTGCAGGGAATGGCCGGCTTCGAACGCGCGCAGTATTTCCAACACGTCGCCGGGTACCGAGACGTACTTGCCGATATGCGGAGACCCGATGATGAAGTCGTTGCCGTCCTGTTGGACGGTATAAGCAAGTACCTGCGGCGTCGAATCCGACATTGAGCGCGCTCCCTGATCTGCGACATCAGAAAGTCGGCGGAAACTGCTGCGACGTTTTCTCGCGGGCCGAAAATTGTCGCAAACCATGCTCCGCTGTCGGCGCCATGGCGCGAGCGGCCCACTGTCTTGCGGTTGATAATGGCCGTTGTTTCGTCGGCAAAGGAGGACGAGCCGAAGGCTCGTCCTCCGCTTACAGCAGTCCTGCCGACTTAGGCGGCCATGTCGATCCAGTCGCAGAACCAGTCGGGGAAACAAGCGCGGCATTCATACAGAGCGGCCGTCGTCTTGACGGTCTCGACTTCGCGAATCGCAAACTTTTTCATATCGTTAACCTCATCCGTTGAAGTGATAGGCGCTGTTTTGTGTGGAACAAACAGCGCGTCTCAAAATACGCCGGTCGATAGGGCTCTGCAATAGCGCGGCGACGACCGGATATGCCCTGGTGTTTGGGCATCGCGAGGATGGAAATCCGGTGGTCCGATCGCCGGATTCACTGCTTCGGGGAATGGCGACAGCCGCCTTGAGAGAGCCGCATGCGGCGCGATATTCGTTTTCGCGATCTTGCGCGCCATCGCCTGGAGGCGGTTGCCGACCGCAATCGCGAGGCCTCAAGACCCGATACGAAGGGCATCCCTAAAGACGAAGGGCGCCTTTCGGCGCCCTTCGTCTTGATCGCAAATCCCATCGGCTCGCGCCTGTCGGCGCCGCTACGCGATCACTTCAGCTTCGCGGCCTTGCGCAGTTCGTCGGCCTTGTCGGTTTTCTCCCACGAGAAGGCGGTGGCCTTGTGGGTTTTGCCGGCGGCGTCGGTGTAGCTGACTTCGTGCGGCTTGCGGCCGAAGTGGCCGTAGGCGGCGGTGGCTTGGTAGATCGGGTGGATCAGGTCGAGCATCTTCACGATGCCGTACGGGCGCAGGTCGAAGTGCTTGCGGATCAGCGCTTCGATCTGTTCGTCGGAGATTTTGCCGGTGCCGAAGGTGGTGACCGAGATGCTGGTGGGTTCGGCCACGCCGATGGCGTAGCTGACCTGCACTTCGCACTTGTCGGCGAGGCCGGCGGCGACGATGTTCTTCGCCACGTAGCGCGCGGCGTAGGCGGCGCTGCGGTCCACTTTCGACGGGTCTTTGCCGGAGAACGCGCCGCCGCCGTGGCGGGCCATGCCGCCGTAGCTGTCGACGATGATCTTGCGGCCGGTCAGGCCGCAGTCGCCCACCGGGCCGCCGATCACGAAGATGCCGGTCGGGTTGATGTGGACTTTGTTCTTCGGCAGCTTTTCCAGCCACTTCTTCGGCAGCACCGGCTTCAGGATGTGCTCGTACACGCCTTCGGCCAGATCTTTGTGCTTGATGCCCGGGTCGTGCTGGGTGGACAGCACCACGGCGTCGAGGCCGACGATGCTGTTGCCGTCGTAGCGCAGCGTGACCTGCGACTTGGCGTCGGGGCGCAGCCACTTCAGCTTGCCGTTCTTGCGCACCTTGGCCTGCTGCTCGACCAGACGGTGCGAGTAGTAGATCGGCGCCGGCATGTATTCCGGGGCTTCGTTGCAGGCGTAGCCGAACATCAGGCCCTGGTCGCCCGCGCCTTGTTCTTCCGGCTTCTTCGCCTTCTTGTTGGTGCCGTCCACGCCCGCGGCGATGTCCGGCGACTGCTTGCCGAGCATGTTGATGATGGCGCAGGTGTGGCCGTCGAAGCCGACGTTGGAGTTGTTGTAGCCGATGTCGTTGATGACCTTGCGGGCCAACGATTCGATGTCCACCCAGGCGCTGGTGGTGACTTCGCCGGCGACGATGGCGGCGCCGGTCTTCACCAAGGTTTCGCAGGCGACGCGCGCGCGCTTGTCCTGGGCCAGGATGGCGTCGAGCACGGCGTCGGAAATCTGGTCCGCGATCTTGTCCGGATGGCCTTCGGACACCGATTCGGAGGTGAAGAGGTAGCTGGACATCGGCATTGCTTCCTATGGTTGAGGAATCCATCCCTTGATCGGGATGAAAAGATGGGCGCGCATGATACACACCGGGCGCGGCGTTTGCATGACCGCTCGGCGGCGTTCAGGCAGCGGCAGTGTGGCGGGAAGCCGAGTCGCCGTCACGTCGCCGTCGCATCGGCCATCCGGGCGCGGTGACGCGCACTGCGGCGCGCCGTCGAACGGCCGTCGCCGCACGCCTCCGGCGCCGACGCGCGCTCGGCTTGACCCCGGAGCGCCGCTGCCGCGAAGATCGCCGCCGAGACGCACCGTTGGGGCCGCAACCGCGGCGACGTTGCGCTCGCCACCGTGGAGATTCAAGGATGGCCGACGAGGTCTCGTTCGAGCGCGATATCGCGCCGCTGTTCAAGTTGTACCGCGCCGGCATGCTGTGGAGTATGGACCTGACCAAGTACGAGGACGTGAAGGCGAACGCCAAGCCGATTCTGGCGCGCGTCCGCAGCGGCAATATGCCGCCGCCGCCGTATCCCTCGTTCACGCCCGACCAAGTCGACCTTTTGGCCGCCTGGATTCGCCAAGACTTTCCGGCGTAAGGCCGCTTGCAGCCGCCGCTTCCAACCCGCCGTCAGATCGATCCGTCCGCTCGACCCGTTCGCTCGACACGATGCGTCCGAGAGACTCGCGCTCGAAGACGACCCGCCGCAACACGTCTCGCGCGGCGACCGACGCGTCGACAGTCGCGTCGCCGAGACGGCGCCGTGCGCGCAGCTCAGCGCGCGGGCGATGCGTCGCTTCGCTCGACGCCATCGATTGCTGCCGTCAATCGCTGCCCTGAATCGCCAACGTCGATCGCCGCGCGTGCGCGAACGAACGATCGCCATGGCGACGCGTCGCTCATCGGAGGAGGCTTGACGGGAGTTGCGAATGCGTACCAGTATGCGGC
>JAGNNB010000046.1 GCA_017990865.1 Lysobacteraceae bacterium | reverse complement strand
GCGCAGAGCGGCGGTTCTGCGACGATGTCCGCACCGCCGCCGGAAGTGATCGCGCCCGTCGTGACCTCCACCCCGGATACCAGCATCCGTCCGCAACGCGGCGTCGATAACGAAGGGAGCAAGCGATGAAAGTCTCGATTTGGGCGCCCATCGCCGTCGCCGCGCTGTTGTTGCTGTTCGGCTCGGTGTTCGTGGTGCGCGAAGGCCACACCGCGATCGTGCTGAACCTCGGCCGCGTGTCGCGCAGCGATCTCGGCCCTGGCCTGCATTTCAAACTGCCGCTGATCGAAAGCGCGCGCATCTACGACCAACGTTTGCTGGTGCTGCCGGCCGAACCGGAGCGGTACCTCACCTCCGAACGCAAGGACGTCAGCGTCGATTTCTTCGCCGTCGGCAAAATCCAGGACACCCGCGCGTTCTATCGCGCCACCGGCGGCAACGAATCCGACGCGGTCGAGCGTTTGGCGCCGATCATCAAGGACTCGCTGCGCAACGAAATCAACGCGCGCACGCTGTCGCAGGTCGTGGCCGGCGAACGCGACAAGATCATCGGCCCGCAGTTGGCGGCGATCAACAAAGGCGCCGCCACGCTAGGCGTGCGCATCGTCGACCTGCGCATCAAGCAGATCGACCTGCCCACCGACAGCCGCGTGATCGATGACGTCTACAACCGCATGCGCGCGCAGCGTCAGCAAGTGGCGAGCAAGCTGCGCGCCGAAGGCGAAGAACAAGCCAACGAAATTCGCGCCAAAGCCGACCGCGACAGCGCCGTGCTGCTGGCCGAAGCCGAACGCGACGCGCAGAAACTGCGCGGCGAGGGCGATGCCGAGGCCGCGCGCATCTACGGCAATGCCGCCAACGCCGATGCCGGCTTCTTCGCCTTCCAACGCAGCCTCGACGCCTACCGCGCCTCGTTCAAAAACGGCGATGCGGTGATCGTGCTCGACAAGAACGACCCGTTCCTGCAGTACATGCGCAGCGATCGGTGATCGCTTCGCGATGAACGACCTCTGGGCCGCCCTGGCCCTCGTCGCGATACTCGAAGGCTTGGTGTTGTTCGCCTTCCCCGGCGTCTGGAAGCGCACCGCGGAAGAACTGCTGAAGATGCCCGACGCGCAACTGCGTCGGTTCGGGGCCGGCATTCTGGTCGTTGGGCTGATCGTGCTGTACGCCGTGCGGGGAGGTTGATCCGCGCGGCCGCCGCCGAGCGACGCGCGGCGCTCGAAAATGAACGGAAAAGGTGGCCCCACGCCCCCGAAACCCGGATAATGCACAAAAGCCGGAAGGGACGTTTTGTCCCTCCGGCTTTTTCCGTGTCGGGGATCGTTTGTGGGAGCGCCGGAAGGCGCGATCTGCTCTCGAGATCCCGATCCTGTACGGCGTATCGGGTCGCGCCTTCCGGCGCTCCCACCACGAGATTTCGGAGTTATCGAAATGGGTCAGTCGGTCGTAGTGTTGGGCGCTCAGTGGGGCGACGAGGGCAAGGGCAAGATCGTCGATCTGCTGACGCAGGACATCGGCGCGGTCGTGCGCTTTCAGGGCGGCCATAACGCCGGCCACACGCTGGTGATCGGCGGCAAGAAAACCGTGCTGCATTTGATTCCCTCCGGCATCCTGCGCGACGACGCGCTGTGCCTGATCGGCAACGGCGTTGTGCTGCACCCGGGCGCGCTGCAGAAGGAAATCGGCGAACTCGAAGCCAACGGCGTCGAAGTGCGCAGCCGTCTGAAAATCAGCCCGGCCACGCCGATCATCATGCCGTACCACATCGCGCTGGATCAGGCGCGCGAAAAAGCCGCCGGCAAAGGCGCCATCGGCACCACCGGCCGCGGCATCGGCCCCGCTTACGAAGACAAAGTCGCGCGTCGCGGCATTCGCGTCGCCGATCTCAGCTACCCGAACGAACTCGCCGAAAAACTCCGCGCCGCGCTCGACTATCACAACTTCGTACTCACGCAGTATTTGAAAGTCGACGCCATCGATTACCAGCAGACGCTCGACGAAGCGTTGGCGTTCGGCGAATACATCGAACCGATGAAGTCCGACGTGGCCGGCCTCCTACACGACCTGCGCAAACAGGGCAAGCGCGTGTTGTTCGAAGGCGCGCAAGGTTCGCTGCTCGACATCGATCACGGCACGTATCCGTACGTCACCAGCAGCAACACCACCGTCGGCGGTGCGCTCGCCGGCACCGGCGTCGGCGCGGACGCCATCGACTACGTGCTCGGCATCGCCAAAGCCTACGCCACGCGCGTCGGCGGCGGCCCGTTCCCGACCGAACTCGACGACGCCATCGGCCAAGGCATCCGCGATCGCGGCCAGGAATACGGCGCCACCACCGGCCGCCCGCGTCGCTGCGGCTGGATGGACATCGTCGCGCTCAAACGCGCCGTCGCCATCAACGGCATCAGCGGCCTGTGCATCACCAAACTCGACATCCTCGACGGCATGGACAAGCTGAAAATGTGCGTCGCCTACGAATACCGCGGCAAACGCACCGAATACGCCCCGCTGGACGCCGACGGCTGGAACGAATGCACCCCGGTGTATCTGGAATTCCCCGGCTGGAGCGAATCCACCGCCGGCATCACCGAATGGAGCAAGCTCCCCGCCGCCGCTCGCGCGTATTTGCGCTCGCTGGAAGAACTGGCCGAATGCCCGCTCGCCATCGTCAGCACCGGCCCGGACCGCGACGCGAATATCGTGCTGCGCGACCCGTTCGCGTAAACCTGCGTTTTTTTGCTTCCCTCTCCCCGCAACGCGGGAAGAAGAGCATCAGCATCGCGTCGCGCACTCCCTCTCCCCGCACTGCGGGGAGAGGGTCACCGAAGGGCGGGTGAGGGGCGCTGTTCGCGCAGTCTTTGCATTCCAGATAGCTCTTCATCCAGCCCGCCCCTCATCCGGCGCGTTGCGCCACCTTCTCCCCGCAGGCGGGGAGAAGGAAAGCATCCGCTCGCGTCGCACTCTCTCTCCCCGCAAAGCGGTGGAGGAGGAAAGCATTAGCATCGCGCCGCACTCCCTCTCCCCGCAAAAGCGGGGAGAGGGTGCCCGAAGGGCGGGTGAGGGGCGCTCTTCGCGCAGTCTTTGCATTCCAGATAGCGCTTCATCCAGCCCGCCCCTCATCCGGCGCGTTGCGCTACCTTCTCCCGCAGGCGGGGAGAAGGAAAACAAGATCGCGTTTCTCCCTCTTTCTGCTGTGCGGGGAGATGTAAAGCATCCGTATCTTGCCGCACGCCCTCTCCCCGAATTGCGTGGAAATGAATACCTGCATCCCTCTCCCCGCGCGCGGGGAAGAGGATGCCCGAAGGGCAGGTGAGGGGCGCTGTTCGTGCGATTCCACAGCACCGGTCATCCCGAGCCGCAGGCGATGGGCCTGTTGTTTGTTCGCTATCACGAGCGCGAAGGCCAGACATTGCAGGGCTTACTTGTCATAGAGCGCTGGGAGGCGCGACGGTAAAACCGCGAAGTCCTCGCGATTAGGTAACATCCCCAGAGCGCAAAGGGAGCAACACATGGCCAAGGCCACTATCGCCGAGATACGCGAGGCGATTTTCAAGGAATTGCTGAAGGACGGCGACATGAGTTCGAACCGGCCCAGCGGCGACGGTGACATCCGCCGCGCCCTCATCGAGGCCGACCTCGCGGACGGCATGGTCGCGCTGCCCGGCCAACTCTTCTACAGCACGCAGACTCCCGTCTGCTTCGGGGTTGGCGGGAAAAACAACACGCTCGATTCGGCGAACGATGCCCGTTTGTTCGATGCTGAAACGGAACTTGGCTCGATAGCCTGACGCCATGAAACTCGGAGCCATCATGAGTGGTGAATTCAAATACGACGTCTTCCTCAGCCACAACTCCAACGACAAACCGCAGGTGCGTCGGCTGGCGGAGCGGCTGGAAGCGGCGGGTTTGCGGGTGTGGTTGGATGAGTCGGTCATCAAACCTGGCGACATCATCGCGCTGAAGGTGGATGAGGGGCTGGAACAGTCGCGGGTGTTGCTGCTGTGCATCTCGCCGTCGGCGCTGGCCTCGGGCTGGGTGGCGCTGGAGCGCAGCACCGCCGTCCACCGCGACCCGTCCAATGCGGGCCGCCGCTTCATCCCGCTGTTGCTGGGCGATTGCGATCTTCCGGATACGCTCCGGCGCTACAAGTATGTGGATTTCCGCGAAGAGTCCGACGGGGCCTTCGCGGAAGTGCTGGCGGCCTGCCGCGAAGAGGCAGAAGCGGCGCCGCCTGAGCTGCCAGTGACGCCGAAAAAGGGACCGGCAAAAAAGAAACCTAAGCCGGTGAAGCCGACTGAGCAGGCGGAGTCACTAGCTGTGCTGGAACGCAAGCTCACCGGGCATGCGAACTGGGTCTACAGCGTGGCCGTCAGCCCGGATGGAACCTGGGCGGTGTCGGGCTCGGGGGACAAGACTGTCAAGATTTATGATCTGGAGACGGGCCAGTGCCGGGCGACGCTGGAAGGGCATACAGATAGTGTGTGGTCCGTCGCAATCACGCCGGAGGGGAAGCGGATTCTGTCGGGGTCGGACGACGGGAGCGTTCGTGTTTGGGATGCAGGGTCGGGCCGGGAAGTGGCGAAGCTGGAGAGGCACACGCACAAAGTCTGGTCCGTGGTCGCGTTGCGCGACAACGCCCGCGTGTTTTCCGGCGGATTCGACAAGACGCTCCGGCTGTGGGAGCTGGCTTCGGGCAAGTGCCTGATGACGATCGTGTGCGGGACGGACGATACAGACGACGTATTCGGCGCCGCCGTCAATCCGGCGGGGACGCAAGCGTTGTCGGGGCATCGCGACGGGCGGGTCCGGCTCTGGAGCCTCGAAACGGGCCAGTGCCTGGCGACGCTGAAGGGCCATTTGGACACCGTGTATTCCGTCCAGATCACGCCGGACGGACGGTTTGCCGTTTCGGGGTCGGAGGACACGACCGTCAAGATATGGGATCTGGAAGCGGGAACCTGCGTCGGGACGCTGGAGGGGCATCAGAACAGAGTGACATCGGTCGATATCTCTCGCGACGGCACCTTGATTGCCTCCGCTGGGTTTATTGACCAGACGGTTCGGCTGTGGGATTGGAAATCGGGCGCGTGCTTGCAGGTGATGAAGAACGAGCGCAACGGTTCGCCGATTTCCGTCGCCTTCAGTCCGGTCGGCTCACGGCTCGTCGTGGGAACGGCTGACGACGAGATCAATGTCTATCGCCTCGCCGCCGTCCGCGTCGCACCGGCTGCTGAACCCACGCGCCGCTACGTCAACGCCAAGGTCGTGTTGCTCGGCGAAGGGACCGTGGGTAAGACGTCGCTGGCGCATCGCTTGATCGACGACCAATACGTCGTGAAGGACCGCACGCACGGCATGAACGTATGGCCGTTGCCTTTGCCTTTGCCGCCCGACGCCACCGTCGACCGAGAGGCCCTGCTCTGGGACCTCGCCGGGCAGGAGGATTACCGGCTGATTCACCGCCTGTTTCTCGACGAGACCGCGTTGGCCCTGCTGCTGATCAATCCGCAGAAAGACGATCCCTTTGCCGAGGCGGGCGACTGGCTCAAGGCGCTCGACACCGCGTCCGTAAACGACGGAGCGAATCGCCGCGCGGCACGATTGGCCGTTTTCTCGCAGGTCGATGTCGGCGAGCCGAAATTGGGCAAGGCCAAGTTGGATCGTTTTTGCCAGGATCACGCTTTCGCCAACTGGTTGATCACCAGTGCCAAGAATGGCCGGAACTGCTCGGACGCGGAGAACGGCGGCCAGCCCTCGACGCTGAAGCAACTTATCGCTGAATGCATCCCTTGGGGCAAGCTGCCATGGACCACCACGCCGCGGCTGCTGGCCGAGTTGAAGGGCGCCCTGCTGAAGATACGCGATACCTCCGACATTCGCCTGCTGCGGTTCGCGGAACTGGCGCAGCGGCTGGAGCAGGCCCTGCCGGGCGAGCGTTTCGGTGAGTCCAACGTGCGCGCAGCGGTGAAGCTATTGGCCAATCACGGCCTGGCCCGGTCGCTGAAGTTCGGCGATCTGGTGCTGCTGCAGCCCGAGCTGCTGAACGGCTACGCCGGGGCGATCATCCGTGCGGCCCGCGCCCACAAGGACGAGATCGGCTGCGTGCCGGAGGCGGACATCTACGGCCCGAAGTTCGATTTCACCGGGGTCGAGCGGCTGAAACACCGTCCAGATGAGGAACTGCTGTTGCGGGCGATGGTGCAGACCTTCCTCGACCATTCGCTCTGCATTGCCGAGGATACGCCGCACGGACGGCATTTGGTTTTTCCTTCGCAATACCGCCGCGAAAAGGATCTGCCGCGCGATCCGGACATTTTCGTCTCCTACACCTTCAGCGGCGAATGGCAGACGGTGTGGACGACGCTGGTGGTGCGCCTGTGGTACAGCCAGGAATTCGCGCATCGGGAGCTGTGGCGGAATGCGGCGGAATTCGCTTCGCCCAAGGGCTACACGCTGGGCCTGAAGATCGAGAACCGACAGGGCGAAGGCACGGCCACGATCAGCCTCTACTTCGATCACGAAGTCCTAGACGAGTTGAAGGTCCTCTTCATCGAGTATGTCCACCGCCACCTCGCGAAGTATGCCTGTGAGGTGACGCGCGACCGGCGCTACGTGTGCCCGGAGCGGGAGTGCGGCACGCCAGTGAAGGATCTCGACGCAGTGCGTCGGCGGATTGCGGCGAAGAAGGACTTCATCACCTGCCAGGAGTGCGACGAGAAGGTGCCATTCATCGATTTCATCGAGCAGCGGCTGAAGAGCGATCCCGTTGCCCGCAAGATACTGGCGATGGACGAGACGGCCACGCGCGAACTCGACACGCAGGCGCTGGAGCAAATCCTCATCGGCCACATGATGGCCATCGCGGGCGAGGCGAATCAAATCTTTCGCCCGGTGACGATGTTCGACCACGGCATCGATGGCGAAGTGGAGTTCAAGGACAACGACGGCAAGGCGAGCGGGAAACGCATCTACATCCAGCTCAAGAGTGGGAACTCCTACCTGCGCACTCGCAAACGCGACGGCAGCGAGGTCTTCGACGTGAAGGACGACCGCCACCTCGATTACTGGATCAGCCAGCCGGTGGATGTGTATCTCGTCATCCGCCAGACAGACGATCTGAGCGGCCAGCAGGTCATCCGCTGGATGAACGTGACGCGTTATCTGAAAGCGCGGACGGACAAGAAGAGCCGCCAGATTATCTTCACCGGAGAGAAGCTGGACATGGAAGCGGTGTGGAAAGTGCGGGATGGTTTCTTCCCTCCACCGAATGCGGGGAAATAGGAGGGTTTGGAGTGCGTCCAGAACCTCGAGTTCGCAACTAAAAAATCCAGCGATGCCTGAACTGATCGCGCGGCAGAACATTGTCGTTATCGCGGTGAAGCACACCGCCGCCAGCCCTGCTACGCGGCGAGAAGGAAAGCGTCGCGAGCGAGAAGGTCAGAGAATATTTTCGTTTGGTGCTTCCGCGACGAAGCGGGCGAGTGGGTGTCGATCGATCAATTGCGTTGATGTTTGCGGTCGTTCCGCCCCTCATCCGGCCTTCGGCCACCTTCTCCCCGCGTTGCGGGGAGAAGGGGATGCTCATGGTCGTTTGCTGTTTCATGGCTTCTCCCCGCGTTGCGGGGAGAAGGGGAGGCCCATGGTCGTTTGCTGTTTCATGGCTTCTCCCCGCGTTGCGGGGAGAAGGGAGTGCGTGGCGGTGTTGATTCGAAATGCATAGCGCGAACAGCGCCCCTCATCCGGCCTTCGGCCCCCTTCTCCCCGCGTTGCGGGGAGAAGGGGAGGCTCATGGTCGTTTGCTGTTTCATGGCTTCTCCTCGCGTTGCGGGGAGAAGGGAGTGCGTGGCGGTTCAGCGCCTCATCGGGCTCCGGGGCGATACGAATCCGTCCAACAAAAACCTGAATACGAAATCCGAGCACGGCGCCATCGGGCCGTTTTTATCGGACACTGCACGCGCTCATCCCCCCGGGCGTCTTCGATAGGTGCTTATGTCTTTTCAGAAATGGATGCTGTGCGTGTGCGCAGCGAGTGTCGTCGCCGTTGCTGCCGCGCAAACGCCTGCGCTGCCTGCCGGTTCGCCGCCCGCCGCTGCACAGGGCGAGGCCGAGGATGCGTTCGCCGAGACGGCGTTGCCGGCGGATGCGGTGGATTTGGGCACGATCGTGGTCGGTGGCCGTCAACCCGGGCCCGGGTTGTGGGTCGTGCGCAAAGGCGATCATGTCATGTGGATTCTCGGCACGCAGTCGCCGTTGCCCAAGCGTATGGAATGGGATTCGGCGAACGTCCAGAAAAAGGTCGCGCAATCGCAGCAGGTGTTGCTGGATCCGGGCGTGTCGATCAAAAGCGATATGGGTTTGTTGCGCAGTCTCACGTTGATCCCCAGCGCGCTGAGAGCGCGCAAAAATCCAGACGACAAAACGCTGCAAGAGGTCGTGCCGCCCGAGCAATACGCGCGCTGGCAAACGTTGAAGAAGCGTTATATCGGCGGCGATCGCGATGTCGAAGAATGGCGCCCGATTTTCGCCGCGCTGCGGCTGTACGAAAAAGCGATCGAGCGTTCGGGCATGACTTTGGAGTCGCTCGCGGGCGATACGGTGCGCAAAGCCGCGAAGAAGCACGATATTCCGATGTCCTCGCCGAACGTGGAGATCAAGATCGAAGACCCGAAGGCCGCGCTGAAGGCGTTTTCGAAGCAATCGCTGGACGACTTGGCGTGTTTTTCGCGCACGCTGGACCGTATCGAAGGCGACTTGGGCACGATGGTGGGCCGCGCGAACGCTTGGGCGCAGGGCGATCTGGAAACGCTGCGCGCGCTGCCGTCGCGCAATCAGTTTTTCGTCTGCGGGCAAGCGCTGACCGGCAGCGAGATCGCGCGAAAACTCGGCATGGGCGACATCCAGCAACGCGTCGAAAACAAATGGATGGCCGAGGCCGAAGCGGCGTTGGCGAAGAACGCCTCGACCTTCGCGGTGATGCCGGTCAGCGAACTGCTGCGCGACGACGGTTATCTGGCGAAGTTGGCGGCGAAGGGTTATATGATCGAAGAGCCTTGACCGGCCTTCTCCCCACGACCGAAGCGCGAACCGCCGCCATGCTCCGAATTCCGAACGCACCGCTCATGGCGCCGATCCCGTTTCGCGAGTTGCTTGCGACCTTGGACGCATGGCCCAGCCCCGATCCTTGGCCGTTCGTGCCGGAAGGCACGAGCGGGATCGCGATGGAAACGCCGATGACCTTGCTGACGTTCGACCGCTGCGAGGAATTCGACGATGCCGAATTCGAGGCCTTCGAGTCTTGGCTATCGGCGCAAGGGCTGAAAAGTTTCTTGAATGGCGACCAATTTGCCGATATTCGCGATTCGTTGGCGCACGAAATCGAATCCTTGCGCGACGCGGCAGATCGCGAACGCGCGCTCAGGCATTACGACGCGATCTTGATTCGCGCGATCGATCACTACAACCGGAACGACGCGTTCGTCAGCCTGCTGGATTGGGTCGGCACCGGCGGCGCGACGTTCAAAGGTATATTGGCGGAGTACCCATGAAGACGAATGCGAGGCGTTTGGCGATGTCGATACTTCCGAAACGCAGCCGCATTAGGCGATGGTGCTGGGCGGTCGCGACGGCCTGTGCGTTCGCGACGGCACCGGCGCTGGCTTGTCCGACGATGGCCACGAGTTTCGAAGGCAATCTGCGGGAAGTGAGGACCGAGCATCCGAACGGAACGCCCCTCGTCGTGCTGCAACTCATGGTGCTGTCGCCCGTGGATGCCGTCGGTCTGGAGGGCGAGTGCGTGAAAGTACGGCATATCCAGATTGTGCCGATCGACAAGGCAGCGCATGCGAAGCTGCGCCAACGGATCGGGAAAAACGTGCGTATTCGAACGCCGGACTTGTTCGTCGCGCATACCGCATGGCACATCGGCGATGCGGTCGCGATGAAATCTTCGATCGCGCCCTGATCGTTACCCTGCGGCGCGCGCTTGATGCGCGGCGCTCGGCGCATCGATCGCCGGCCAACGCTTCAGAACGGCGGCGCGAATGCCATCGACATCGAGCCCCGCTTCGGCGAGCAATTGTTCGCGGCTGGCGTGATGTTGGAAGGCATCGGGCAGGCCCAGATGCAGCATCGGCATCGCGATACCTTCGGCCGCCAGCAATTCCGCCACGCCCGAACCCGCGCCGCCGGCGACGACGTTGTCTTCGAGCGTGACGAACCCCTCGTGCGTTTTCGCCAGTTCCAGAATGAGCGCGCGATCCAGCGGTTTGACGAAACGCATGTTGACGACGGTAAGGCCGAGTTCCTCGCCGACTTTATCAGCCGCCGGCACGATCGCGCCGAACGCGAGCAGGGCGACACGCGTGCCTTTGCGTCGCACGTCGGCTTTGCCGATCGGCAGCGTGTCCAAATTCGTTTGTACCTCGACACCGGGGCCGGTGCCGCGCGGGTAGCGCACGGCGGCAGGGCCATCGTAACGATGGCCGGTGCTGAGCATTTGCCGGCATTCGTTTTCGTCGGCGGGCGCCATCACCACCATGTTCGGCACGCAGCGCAGGTAACTCAAATCGAGATTGCCCGCGTGCGTGGCGCCGTCGGGGCCGACCACGCCGCCGCGATCGATCGCGAACAGCACGTCGAGCTTCTGCGTCGCGACATCGTGGACCAATTGGTCGTAGCCGCGCTGCAGGAACGTGGAGTAGATCGCGACGACGGGTTTCGCGCCTTCGCAGGCCATACCCGCGGCCAGCGTCACCGCGTGCTGCTCGGCGATGGCGACATCGAAATAGCGATCCGGATATTCCTTGCTGAAACGCACGAGGCCGGAACCTTCGCGCATCGCGGGCGTGATGCCGAGAAGCTTGTCGTCCGCGGCGGCCATGTCGCACAGCCAATCGCCGAACACATCGGTGTAGGTCGGTTTTTTCGCGCCCGGTTTGCTGATCACGCCTTTTTCGGGATCGAACGGCGACACCGCGTGATAGCCGATCTGATCGCCCTCGGCCAGTTCGTAGCCTTTGCCCTTCGTGGTGATGATGTGCAGCAGTTGCGGGCCTTTCAGCGTCTTCAGCGTTTTCAGCGCGGAGACCAGATCGCCGATGTCGTGACCGTCGAGCGGGCCGGTGTAATGGAAGCCCATTTCCTCGAACAGTGTGGACGGCACGAACATGCCTTTCCAATGCTCTTCCCAACGGCGCACGAAACGCGCGGATTTGCTGGTGCGCTTGTCGCCGAGCAATTTCTTGCCGCCTTCGCGCAACGCATTGAGGGTGCGGCTGCCGGTCATGCGGCCGAGCATCTTGGTCAAGCCGCCGACGTTCTCGCTGATCGACATTTGATTGTCGTTGAGAACCACCAGCACGTTCGGCTCGCTGTCCATGCCGCCGGCGTGGTTCAGCGCTTCGTAGGCCATGCCCGCGGTCATCGCGCCATCGCCGATCACCGCCACCATGCGCCGTTCGTTGCCCGCGCGCGCGGCGGCGATGGCCATGCCGAGCGCGGCGGAGATCGACGTCGACGAATGACCGACGCCGAAGGTGTCGTATTCGCTTTCTTCGCGCTTCGGAAACGGCGCGACGCCGCCTTTCTGCTTGACGGTGTGGATGAAGTCGCGACGCCCGGTGAGGATCTTGTGCGGGTAGGTCTGATGACCGACGTCCCAGACGATGCGATCATTCGGTGTGTCGTACAGATAATGCAGCGCGACGGTGAGTTCGATCACGCCGAGACCGGCGCCGAAATGGCCGCCGCTTTTGCCGACCGATTCGATCAGATACGCGCGGAGTTCGTCGGCGATGGCGCGCAGTTCGCTTTCGTCGAAACGCCGCAAATCGGACGGAGTCTGGATGCGGGACAGGCGCGGATAGCGTTCGCTATCGATCTGCGCGGCGAGGTGCGGGTCGATCATGCGCGTATTGTCCTCCGCGGCGGGCCGCAGGGGCAAGGAATCGTCGCAGGGCCGGATGGCCCGCGGTCAGCGTCCGCGCAGCCGGCCGAGCAGGCTGCCTTTGCCGCCTGCGCCGGGGTCGGTGGATTCCGGCGCCCCGACCGGCTCGGCGAAGCCGGTGATCAGATTGGCGTTGATGAAATCGACCACATCGCCCGCCGGCACGCCGCTGGCGGTGACGATCTCGGCGATGGTCATCGGCCCTTTCATCATCGCGGTGGCGATGCGGAAATGCCGCGGGTATTCGCGTTCGGTCTGCGGCCACTTGCTGAGTTGGAACTTGCCGTCGGCGCCGTAGCCCGGCGCCAGCCGACCTTCGCCCGCGAGCAGGGCGCCGAACCATTGCAGACGCGACAGCGGCTGCGGACCCGTGGCGCCGATGCCGGCGACGGCGGCCTCCCAGGCGGCAGTGTCGAGTTGTTCGAAGTCGCGCAGACCGACCGTGCCGATGAAGTATTCGGCCAGAGGCTTCAGCGTGGCGGGTCCGAAGTACTGC
>JAGNNB010000045.1 GCA_017990865.1 Lysobacteraceae bacterium | reverse complement strand
GGCGCCGCGCTCGCGGGCTTCGCTCGCCGGCTTAGCTTTCGCTAAATCCCGCGAGACAGACTCGCGAAATTAAAATTCTGTTCACCCCGGCCGGCGCATCGTCAGGCCATCCGCACTTCTGCGGTCTTACGGAGTACCCGCGATGTCCCTCTTCCGTTGGCTGACGACACCCGCTTTGGCCACCGCCTTGGCCGTCGCCGCTTTCGCCCCCGCGCCGGCGAGCGCCCGAGACGATCTGATTCGTGTGGTCGTCGATCTGGGCGATGTCGTGATTCGCGCCGGTCACCCCTACTACCGCCACGGCGGCTACGGCTACGACGACCGGTTGATCGTCGACCGCGACCGCTACGGCCGCCCGATCTACTACCGCCACGTGCCGCGCGCGCAATATCGCCCGCCTTACGGCAACGCGTACGGCTATTCCCGCTACGGCGACGATCGCTACACCCGTCGCGTCTGCGACAGCCGCGGTCGCTGCCGCGTCCAATACTACGATCCGCGTTACGACCGCTACGACGACGACGATCGCTACAGCTACAAGGGTCGCGGCCGGCATCACGACGACCGATACGACGACCGATACGACGATCGGGACGACGACCGCCGTGGCCGAGGTCGCGGCCACTAGCACGTTGTTGAAAAACGCGCTTCCTGCGCGTTTTTCGAGTCGCCCCTCGAATAGCCGCTGGTCTGTTCTCCGGCAATCCGCAGCACGGCGCCATCGCAGCACCGAAGAAGGCCGGTTGAAAGACCGGCCTTCTTGCGTTCGGATCGGCATCTGCAGGGAGCGTTCGCCGAGGCGGGCGATGTCGGAATGTCGCGATCCGCGCGCCCGCGCTATCCTGACCCTCACGCGGTCGCGCGCTGCTTACCGAAGGCCTCGCCATGCGTCTGTTGAAATCCGCCGCCCTCGCTTTAGCGCTCGCCGCCAGCATCGGCCATGCCCAAACTTTCAGCTTTGAATGGAACCCCCGCAGCGGCGATCCCTGGGTCGACGTGTGGCTCGGCGACATGAACCGCTACGGCAGCCGTTATCGCGACCCGTTCGTGGACGAACTCGTTCGCTACCACGGCGCGCCGCGCGAGTTGGTCGAAGAGCTGCTGGGCCGGCGCTGGGCGCCGGGCGATCTTTATTTCGCTTGCGCCCTGGCGCGCGCGACGGGTCACTCGTGCCGCTACACGACGGACCTGTGGGAACGCGATCACGGCCAAGGCTGGGGCGTCCTGGCCAAGCGCCTCGGCATCAAACCGGGCTCGCCGGAATTCCAAGGCCTCAAACGCGGCATGGTGCCGACGTACGACCGCTGGGGCCGCCCGATCGATCTCGATGCCCAGCTCCAACGCGATTTCCCGGGGCGTGGGAAAGGCGCGGGCCAACATCGCGAACACTACGACGACCACGGCCCCGAGCGCGGCGGCAAAGGCCGTTCGGATCATGGCCCCGGCAACAGCCATGGCAAAGGGAAGGACTGAAGCCATGAGCGTCATGCACCCTTACCGCCCGATGCAGGAAGTTCTGTCCGAATGGGCCGAGGAAGTCGCTGCCAAAGTCGGGCGATCCGCCGACGACATTCGCACCCGCGGAATTGGCGCGACGGACTTTTCGCCTTTGAAGTCAATCGAAATTCGATACCCGGGCGGCATGGTCGTTCAAATCCCTTTCGCATTCGTGGTTTTCCGCCGCGAACAAAGTGTGGCTGCCGTGTTCTCCGAACACGCGGGTTACATGGAATTCGTTCTACCCGAAGAAACCACTGTCATCGAAATCACTCAATCGCCTTACCACCAAGAATGAGCGCCGAGAATCTCGCGACCACGACCCATCGCGGCGGCTGTCACTGCGGGCGCGTGCGTTTCGAAGTCGATGCGCCGACGCGGATCGAGGTCTTGGATTGCAATTGCTCGATGTGCCGAATGACCGGGTTTCTGCACTTGATCGTGCCGGCGTCGCGTTTTCGTTTAACGCAAGGCGCCAACGCGCTGACCGAATATCGCTTCAACACCGGCACCGCGCGACACCTGTTCTGCAGACACTGCGGCATCAAAGCCTTCTACGTGCCGCGCAGTCACCCCGATGGCTACAGCGTCAACGCACGCTGTCTCGACCCCGGCACCGTACTCGAAACCACGATCGTCCCGTTCGACGACAACGACCGCGACGCGGCGACGGCGGCAGTCGCCCATTTGTCGAAAGCCTGACGCGCTTCTCACCGAGCGGGGATCGCGCCGTTTTATCCTCGCGACCGGCACGATAGCCGTACAGCTTCGCCACTTTCCTCCATTCGCGAAATTTCGCGACAGTCGAAGCGAACGGCTACGGCGATCCGTCGAACAAGGAAGGACTTGACCTCGGTCATCGCTCGGCGCCGCCGATCGGACCGATCCTGAGTCGTGATTTTCACTCAGAGGAAGAACGCTTATGCGCTACCGCATCGCACCGCTCGCGCTCGCCTGCGCGCTTGCCTACGTTTCCGTACATCACCCCGCCTTCGCCGCGGACCCGCCGCCGCCCCTGAGCTTCGAGTGGGATCTGCGCGCGCGGCACGAACGCGTCGCCGACGATGCGTTTTCGCCCACCGCGGACGCCGCGACGTTGCGCCTTCGCGCGGGGCTTCGCGCCGAATTCGGCGGCGGTTGGAGCGCCTTGCTCGAAGCCGAAGGGATCGCCGATACCGGCGACGGCTACAACAGCGGCGCGAACGGGGAAACGAAGTATCCCGCCGTCATCGACCCGGAAGGAATGGAGTGGAATCAAGCCTGGGTCGGTTGGAAAAATCCGCAGGTCGGCGCGACCGTCGGCCGTCAGCGGCTCATGTTCGACAACCAGCGTTGGATCGGTAACGTCGGTTGGCGCCAAAACGAACAGACCTTCGACGCGGCCGAGATCGAAGTCAAACCGGGGGCCGCGTGGACGTTGCGCTACGCCTGGCTGGATCGCGCGCATCGGGTCTCCGGCGACGACGCGCGCGATCCGCTCGCGCGCGAACGCGACCTGTCCACGCATCTGCTCAACGCCGCGTTCAAGCACGGCAAACAGCAATGGACCGGCTACGCCTATCTTCACGACGACCGCGATCTCGCCGCCGCGTCCTCTGCGACCTACGGCGTGCGCTGGACCGGCACGCTGGCGCGCAGCGATCTGACCTGGAGCTGGAGTGCCGAAGCCGCTGAGCAACGCGATTACGCCGACAATCCACGCGATTTCTCGCATCGTTACTGGCTGCTCGAACCCTCGCTGCAGGCGCACGGCATCGCCTACAAACTGGGCTGGGAGCATCTCGGCGGCGACGGCCGGCACGCGTTGCAGACGCCGCTGGCGACGCTGCACGCATTCAACGGCTGGGCCGACAAATTCCTGGTCACGCCGGCCGGCGGGATCGAAGACGCCTACGCCAGCGTCGGCGGCAAGGCGGGCAAATACGCGTGGGTCACGGCGTATCACGATTACCGCGCGGATACGCCGTTCGCCGGCATCGACCGCTACGGTCGCGAAGCGAATCTATCGATCTCGCGCCCGCTGCGGAAAGGTTGGGCCGGCATGTTCAAATACGCCGACTATCGCGCCGACGATTTCGCGCGCGATACGCGCAAGCTCTGGCTGCAAGTGGAATGGAAAGGCAGCGCGCCGCTGATACGGTGAGCGAAGGTGTTTGTGCGCATCGCGCGGCTTCGAGACGTGCGTTATACGATGAGGCCCACGGAATTCCGCGGGTCTTTCGTTGGTTCGCATACGAAAAGCGATAGCGGCGCGCCTGCGGCGACGCGCTGTCGCCGCAGGCTAGCCGAACACGACCCGTAAGGCGCCCAGCGGGTCGTGCGTGCGCGCGATGCTCACCATCAGCAGGAAGACCATGACCGCCGCAGCGAAACACGCTACACGCGCCTTTCGCGTCGCCGCGCGCTTCAGCGCGAAACTGCCGAGCACGACGTAGACCACGAGCAAGCCCAATTTCGCGGCCAACCAACCGTTGGCGAACAGGCCGCTGGGCAACGCGACCACCAGCATCAGCGCCGCCGTCAGCAGTGCGGTGTCGATGGTGTAGCTGAGCAAGCGCACAGGCAACCGCATCGGCCAGCGCGCACCGAGCAGCACGCCGATGCCGCGCATCGCGAACAGCAAGCCGCTGAGCGCCACGCACCATAGGTGGACCGACTTGATGTAGGGATAGAAAGCGAGCATGGCATCCGACGCGCGGCGCCCTCTCCGAAAAGAGGGCGCCGAATCAACGTTCGCGGAAGATAGACCCCGGAATTGACGTTCTGCAGCGATCAGGACTCGACCGGCGATGCCTCGGTCGGATTCGCCGCGTTCTTTGGCGCGATCCACAGCCGGAACACGAACACCGCGACCAACAGCGCGCCGACGCTGAAGATCGTATCGCCCGGCACGCGCAGCCACACCAGCAAGTCGAAGATCGGTTGGCCCATGAACTCCGCCGAACGCGCGTACCAGTAGCCGTTCTCCAGCGCCGCTTGCAATTGCAGCAAGCCCATCGGCAGCAAGGTGAGCAAGGCCATCAACGCGAGCCCGACGTTCAAGGTCCAGAACGAGGCGGAGAGCATGCGCTCGTTCCATACCGCGTTCGGCTTCAGGCCGCGCATGCAGAACAACATCAAACCGATTCCGAGCATGCCATAGACGCCGAACAACGCGGTGTGGCCGTGCAGCGGCGTCAGATTCAGGCCCTGCATGTAGTACAGCGCGAGCGGGGTGTTGATCAGGAAACCGAATAATCCCGCGCCGACGAGGTTCCAGAAACTCACCGCGAGGAAGAACAGTACCGGCCAACGATACCGCTGCATCCATGGCGTGGCCTTGCTGTGCCGATAGGTGTCGTAGGCTTCCAGACCGATCAACGCCAACGGCACCACTTCCAGCGCCGAGAAGCTGGCGCCCAAGGCGATCACCGCGGTGGTGGTGCCGGCGAAGTACAGATGGTGGAAGGTACCGAGAATGCCGCCGGCCATGAACACGATGGTCGCGAACAGCACATTCACCGTCGCGGTGCGACCGCGGATCAAACCGAGCTTCACGAACAGGAAGCTGATCACCGCCGCCGCGAACACCTCGAAGAAACCCTCGACCCACAGATGGACCACCCACCAGCGCCAGTATTCGACCATCGAAATATGCGTGTGCTCTTTCCACATCAAGCCGGCGCCGAACAACAACCCGATCGCGACCGTCGAGAGGAACAGCAGGCCGACGATCGACGAGGTGTCGTCGTTACGCCGCAGCGCGGGTTTCAACGCGCGCCCCACCAAGAACAGCCACAACAACAGACCGATGAACAGGAACCACTGCCAGAATCGGCCGATGTCGGTGTATTCCCAGCCTTGATGGCCGAACCAGAAGTTATTGGCCAGGCCGAGTTTCTGCATCACCGCCAACCACTGCCCGGAGAAGGCGCCGACGACGATGATCAGCAGGCACACGAACAGCGAATTGACGCCCAAGCGCTGGAATTTCGGCTCCTGTCCGGACACCGCCGGACCGATGTAGAGCCCGGTACCTAGCCACGCCACCGCGATCCACAGCACCGCCAATTGCGTATGCCAACTGCGCGACAGCGAATACGGCAGGAATTCGGAGAGTGCGATGCCGTAAGCCTGCTGACCTTCCACCTGATAATGCGCGGTGATGGCGCCGAGCAGAATCTGCACGAGGAACAGCGCGATCACCACCCAGAAATATTTCGCGGTGGCGCGCATCGACGGCGTCGGCACCAACGCCGCCAGCGGATCGGTCGCCGGCGGAATCGTTGGTTCTTCGCGACCATGCCAGACCGCGTAATGCCACGCGAGCAGGCCGATGCCGGCGATCATGAACAATACGCTAAAGACCGTCCATATCAACGTCGACGGGGGCGGCGTATTACCGACCATCGGATCGTACGGCCAGTTCTGGGTATAGCTGACCTTCGCATTCGGGCGCTCGGTGACCGCGGCCCAGCCGGTCCACCAGAAGAACGCCGCGAGCGCGCGGCGGTGCTCCGCGTCGGGCACGGTGTTCTCGCGCATCGCATAGGTTTCGCGCAGCGCTTGCGTGGTCGGGTCGTTCGAGAACAGGCTGTCGTAATGCACGACGATCTGCGCGATCGCCTGCGCGCGTTCGTCGCCGACGACGATGCGACCGGTCTTCGCGTCGTAGGTATTCGCGCGCAGCAACGGGCGCAATTCGACTTCCAGTTTCGCGCGGTCGCCTTCGCCGAGTTCGGCGTACGCCGTTCCGGCGACGGCGCGCGCGCGGAGATCCAACCATGCCATCGCTTCCCGATGCAGCTCGTCGGCGCTCCAATCGGGCGCGACCAAGGCACCATGGCCCCAAATCGAGCCCAATTGCTGGCCGCCGATGCTTTGCCAGACCTGACGGCCGCGTTCGATGTCTTCGCGCGCGAAGACGACGCGACCATCGCTAGCGACCACCGCCTCGGGCATCGGTGGCGCCTGACGATAGATTTCGCCGCCCATCCATAGCAACGTTCCGAAACCGACGATCAGCAAGGCCGCGAGGCCGTACCAAAGTCTGCGTGTGGTGGACATGAGCATGCTCCGCGAATGGACGCGGGCATGGTCCGCTTCGGGCCTATCGCGGGTCGATGACGTAGGTCAAGCCGCATCGATGCGGCGAACGAACGCGTTATTCGCGCAGCACGGGAGCGGCCAGCGCCGTCAACGCATCGCGATCGAGCAATTCGACATCGCGACGGTCCACGCGCAGCAAGCCTTCTTCGTCGAAACGCCGCAGCACGCGGCTCACGGTTTCCGGCGCGAGGCGCAGGTAGTTGGCGATGTCGGTGCGCGCCATCGTGAGTTGGAAACGACGCGGCGAGAAACCGCGCTCGGACAGCCTTCGCGAAAACGCGACCAGGAACGCGGCCATGCGCTGATCCGCCGACCAATCGCCCGCGAGCAACGCGGCGCGACCGATGTCGCGGCTGAGCAAGCGAAACAACTGCGCCTGCAGACCCGGCACGCGCCCGGCGAGCACCGCCATTTTCGGGAAGGAGAATCGACACAGCATCACGGTGTCGAGTGCGACGGCGTTGCAGGGATAGCTGTCGCCGTCGATCGCGTTGAGGCCGATCACTTCACCGGGCAGATGGAACCCGAGCACGTGCTCGTTGCCGTCGCGATCGACTACGAAGGTCTTGACCGTTCCCGCGCGCACCGCAGCGATCGCTTCGAAGGGGTCGCCTTCGCGGAACACGTAATCGCCGGCGTGGAAGGGGCCGATGTGCTCGACCAAGACGTGCAGATCCATCAGCGCGGCTTTGTTCATGCCTTCGGACAAGCATGCCTGCGAGAACGCGCAGGTGGTGCAGAAGCGCAACTCGTCGCCGTCGTCCGAGAGGGTGAGGACATCTTGTTTGGGGAACAGCGGACGGTTCATGCCGGGTATCTCGGACCCGGCCGCGGCACACCCACCCTCGGGATGGGAATCAGATCGCACGCGAGAACCGCGGCGTCTCGCTCGGGCGGTGGAGGTAGCGGTCGAAACACATCGCGATATTACGCAATAACATGCGGCCGCGGGCGGTCACCAGGATGCGTTCGCGGGCCTTGAACACCAAACCGTCGTCCTGTAGAGGCCGCATCCGTTCCAGATCGTCGGCGAAATAGTCGTCGAAATCGATGCCGTAACGGCGTTCGAGGGCCGCGATCGGAATTTCCGCCTGACACATCAGTTGTTGGATGAGATCGGCGCGCAGGCGGTCGTCTTCGGACATGCGCATGCCGCGGAACACCGGCAGCCGGCCTTCGTCCAACGCGCTCTGCCAACCGATCAAATCGCGCGGGTTTTGGCTGAACGTGCTGCCGATATGCGCGATGGCGCTGACGCCCAAACCGATCAAGTCGCTGTCGGCGTGGGTGGTGTAGCCCATGAAATTCCGGTGCAGGCTGCCGCGTTGCTGCGCCAACGCCAATTCGTCGTCGGGCAGCGCGAAATGATCCATGCCGATGTAGACGTAGCCCGCTTCGGTCAGTCGCTCGATCGCCAGTTGCAGCAGCGCGAGTTTGGTTTCGGCGGTGGGCAGATCGTCGGCGTTCAATTGCCGCTGCGCCTTGAACATCTCCGGCAGATGCGCGTAGCTGTAGACCGCCAAGCGATCCGGGCGCATCGCGACGACCGTATCCAACGTACGCGAGAACCCGGCGATGGTCTGCTTTGGCAGGCCGTAAATCAGATCGACGTTCACCGAACGAAAACCGTAGTGTCGGCACGCATCGATCACCGCGCGCGTTTGCTCCACGCCTTGCACGCGATTGACCGCTTGCTGCACGTCGGGATCGAAATCCTGCACGCCCAGGCTGGCGCGGTTGAAGCCGGCGCGCGCCAATTCGCCGATGTCGGCAGGCGACACCGTGCGCGGATCCAACTCGATCGAAATGTCCCGGTCGTTGCCGTCGCTGAAGGTGAATTCGCGACGCAGGGTTTCGACCGTGCGGCGCAATTGTGTAGGCGCGAGAAAATTCGGTGTACCGCCGCCGAAATGCAGTTGCACCGCGGGCCGGTCTCGATCGAACAAGGGCGCGATCGCGGAAATTTCGCGATACAGATGGGCCAGATACGGTTCGGCGCGGTTCTTGTCGCGAGTGATGACGCGGTTGCAGCCGCAGTAGAAGCACGGGCTCAGGCAGAACGGCACGTGTACATAGATGGAGAGCCGCCGCGGGATCGGGTCGCCGTTGCTGTCGGCGATGGCATCGCGCAATTCGGCGTCGCCGAAACCGGCGTCGAACTGCGGCGCGGTGGGGTACGAGGTATAGCGCGGTCCCGGCCGGTCGTAACGGCGCAGAAGTTCGGCATCGAAGGCGAGGGCGGGCAGCATGGTGGGAGAGCCTATCGCCGGCGCGCGGCGAAGGCTTTGACTCCGATCAAATGCGGCGAGTTCGGGGCCGGGGGATGCGGCGCCGGGCCTCGCCGAGCCTCAGTCCGCGAACGCGGAGGCCGGAATATCGAGTTCGAGCGACAGCGCGAGGTGGTCGGAATTCGCGGCGGGCAGCGCGCGCATGCCCACGCCGGTCAAGTCGTCGCTGAGCAGAATGTGATCGATCGCGCGGCGCGGGCGCCAACTCGGGAAGGTGTGGACCACGTCGGTCGGCGGCTGCAGGCGGGTGCGGTCGAACAACACACGCATCTCGGGTTGGTCGAACCCGCAATTGAAATCGCCCATCAGCACCGTATGCGGGCTGTCCTGCAGCAATTCGGCGAGGAAGGCGACCTGGGTCTTGCGGGTACCGGCGCCGAGCGACAGATGCGCGACCGCGACCGTCAGCGCATGGGCGCTCCGGCCGAAGCGCGCGACCAGCACGCCGCGACCGGGAATCGGGCTGGGCAACGGATATTCGCGGACTTCGGTCGGCTCCATCCGCGACAGCAAGGCGTTCGCGCTGGACGCCACCATGCCGACGCGGCGATTGGGCTGATGGCTCCAGAACTCGAAACCGGCGCGTTCGGCCAGGTAATGCGTCTGGTTGGTGAAACCCGACCGCCAACTGCCGGGGTCGCTCTCCTGCAGGCCGACGATATCGTGCCCGGCGGCGAGTTCGGCGATGGTATCGAGCGACGCGCGCTTATTGCCGGTCGGCAGCACGTGCGACCAACTGCGCGTCGCGTAATCGCTGTAGCGGCGCGTGCTGGTGCCGGCCTGGATATTGGCGCTGAGCAGCCTGAGCCGTTTGACCATCGCCGGAGGGGCGTCGTCCCGCACGATCTCGCCACCCAGCGCGTCGAACGCGCTCAGGGCACCTTCGCCAACGGCGCGGCGGAGGCCTGCGCGCGCTCGTGGGCGATCAAGATCTCGGCGTTGCGCAGCACATCTTCGGAGCTTCTGCCCTTCACCTTGTACTTGCCGTTGACCACGATGGTCGGCGTGGAGTTGACCGAACTTTCGATCATGAACTGCTTGGCTTTGTTGTATTTCGCCGTCACTGCGAAACTGCGCATGCTGCTGGCGAATTGCTTCGCGTCCACGCCGAACTGCGAATAGAACTTCGCGATGTCTTCGTCGCTGTCGTCGCCGCGCTCGCCCTTGAGCGTGCCGCGGAAATGAATGGCGTCGTAGGTGGCGTCATGGGCTTTCTCGGCGATACCCATCGTCTGCGCGGTGTAATACGAGCGCACGAATTGGTCCCAGTTGCCGCCGAACGCCGCCGGCACATAGGTGAAACGCACATCGGCGGGAAGTCTGGCCTTCCAACTCATGATCATCGGCTGGAAGCCGGCGCAGGCCGGGCAGACGAAGTTGAAGACCTCGACCACTTCCACCTTGCCGGCGAGCGGTTCGAACGGCTTGCCGTTCTTGATCTCTTCGTAATCCTTGCCTTTGACCAAGCCCGGGATGCCCTCGGTCGGCGGCGGCGGGGTTTCGGTCGGCGCAGCGGCCGGGTCGGCCGGCGTCGCGGCGGCGGCATTGGGGTCGGCAGAGGCCTTGGCGGCGGCCTCGGCGGCGGCCATCAGCTCGGCATCGTTGGTCGTCGGCGCGGGGGACGCGTCGGTCGCCGGGTCTTTCTTCTCGTCGCAGGCCGAGAACAGCAGCGCGGCGAGCAAGGGCAGAACCAAATAACGTTTCATTTTTCGTTCTCCAAACGCATTCGAATGAGGTGCGCGATGTCGCCGCGCTTCGCCCATCGTCGCAGAATCGAGCGTCAAGCGGGCGGCTGAGGCCGCGCCGAACGCCCGCTCAAGATCGATTAGGGCGTGTCGATCAGGGCGTGGTCTTGGCGGCGGGCTTCGGCGTCGCGGCTTTGGGCGCGGCGCGCTTGGCGCGCTCCATCGCGATCACCTTGTCGAGATTCTCGATATATTCGCGATATGTCTCGCCTTGGATCACGTACTTGCCGGCGACGACCAGCATCGGGGTGCCGCCCAGTCCTTTATCGATGACGAACTGCTTGGCGCGCTTCATCTGTTCGGTGACGGCGGTGGAGCGCATCGCCGCGCTCATTTTTTCGCGATTGAGACCGTGCTGGGCGAAATACGCCGCCAATTCGTCGATCGTCGCGTTGTTGCGCGGCACGCGACCGTCTTCGTGGATGGCGGCGAACAGATCGCCGTGGATTTTCGCCAGGGCGCCGGCGCTTTCGGCCGCGAAGAAGGCGCGCGAATACGAGAATTCGACGTCGTAAGCGTTGGGCAGATAGCGGAAAACGACGTCCTTGGGCAGGTTCTTTTTCCACGCCTCGATCATCGGGTGGAACTGCGCGCAGTGGCTGCAGGTGTAGCTGAAGTATTCGACGACCTCGATCTTGCCTTTCTCGGGCAGCCACGGGCCGGGTTTGGACACGAGCTCGTAGGTTTCGCCGGCTTGCGCTTGCGCCTGCGCGGGCGGGGACGTCTGACCGCAGGCGGACAACGGCAGGATGAGGAAGGCCAGCGAGAGAACGAAACGAAGCATCGTGGGATTCCAGGGAAGGCGGAGTGGGGAACGTCGGGGTGGCGGTTGCGTCGTTGCCGGTCGGCCGGGGGATCGGTTGGAACCAACTCGCCGGTCGCGCGGAGGGGAACGAAAAACGCCGGCACAGAGGATGTCCGTGCCGGCGTCGGGTTTCAAGCTGTGGCGTTGGCGATCCTGGCCGGTGCGGGAGGGAGGGTGCGCTGCGATTCAGCGAGTGCGCGCTTGCGGGAAGCGGCGCGCCCCAGCCGCCGCGCGGGTCAACCGCCCCCGTTCTGGCGATGCAGGCCTTGCATGTAGCTGGCCAGCGCCTGGATTTCCTGGTCGGTCAGCGGCTGCGCCACCTGCGCCATGGTCTGGAACAGCGCCTTGTCGATCTCGGTGGTGGTGCCGGCGCGGTATTCCTGCAGCCGGCGGGCGGTGTACCAGGATTGCTGGCCGGCCACGCGCGGATACGCCGGGCCCGGATTGCCCGCGCCGCTGGGGCCGTGGCAGGCCATGCAGGCCGGGAGGTTGCGGGCGGGGTCGCCGCTGCGGAACAGCTTCTGGCCCACTTCGAAGAACTTCATGCCGTCGTACGGGCCGCTCTTGTCGGCGATGACCGCGTCGTCGGCGATGCCGGCGCCTGCTCCGGCCGACTTGGTCGCGTAGTAAGCGCCGATATCGCGCATGTCCTGCGCGCTGAGGGTCATCGCGAACGGCTGCATGATCGGGTTGACGCGCTCGCCGCTCTTGAACAGGGCGAGTTGGCGCGACAGGTAACGCTCGCTCTGGCCGGCGAGACGCGGGTACAGGGTCGGGTCGGTGGCGTTGCCGTCCAGGCCGTGGCAGGCCACGCAGGCGCCCGCTTTCGCCCCGCCGGCGGTGGCGTCGCCGGGCTTGGCCTTCGCCAATTCGGCCGTCACCGAAGCATCCAGCGGCATCGCGGGGGCCGGCGCGGTCTCCGGCAATGGCGCGACCGTGGTCTGGGCAATCGCGGTGATCGCGACGACGGTGGCGACCGCGAGGCCGGCGAAACCGAGAACACGGGCGTGACGCATGCTCAACACTCCAAAGAAATCCGATCGGACGAGTCCGGCGCG
>JAGNNB010000430.1 GCA_017990865.1 Lysobacteraceae bacterium | reverse complement strand
CCGGCGTTCATCGCCGAATAATAGAAATAGAGCTTGGCCATGCGTCCGGGTCGGCCCGGCGTGGCGCCGGAGGGCGGAAAGGAGGGGAATTGTCCCCGTCTTCCGCCGACCGGCGCAAGCGTACGCGTGTGCGCCGCCGTTCGAGCGCCGGGGTTACGGCGTCGGTTCGCGGCTCGGTTCCGGCTCGGTCTTCGGCGGTGTCGCAGACTCGCGCCGCAACGAGGTCGCTTCGAGATCGCCGACGGTGACATGGCCTTTCTTCCACACGATGTCTTCGGCGGCCCAATAGCGCTCGGGGTCCAAGCGCTGCGGCCTGTAGAGGCCGGTCAGCGCCCAGTTCTCGAACGCATTCACCTGCACTTTCGGGTTCTTCGTCGAGCGACGAACGCCGAGGGAACCGACGAAGCCGGTATGCGAGCCGGTGATCTTGCGCTTGGCCTGCGCCAGCATGTCGTTCAAGCGCCGCTTCGCCGTCGGGTCGCCGAATTCCGCGTAACGCACGCTTCCCCGTGCGGGGACTTGCGCTTGTTCCGCCGGGGTCAGTTCGGCCCACATCTTTTCGCGAATCGCCAAGAACTGCGGATACCCACGCTCGGCGGCGATGTCGGCCCACACATAGGCTTCGACGCGGTCGCGTTCCACGCCGACGCCATGCCAATACAACATGCTCAAGCGATGCTGCGAGTACTTGTCGGCGTAGCGCGCAGCCGTTCGAAATTGTTTGGCCGCTTCGGTCCAACGTGCGTTCGCGGCCAGCCAGGCGCCCTCGATCCGGTAGCGCTCATTGGGCAGATGCGTCGCGGCGAGTTTCAGGACGTCGTAGTCCTGCAACAGCAGACGGTCGGTGGCGGCGGCGACGGCGCTCGCATCGACCGTGATCGAACTGTGTTCGCCCCAGGCCGTCGGACGCGCGGCTTCCTGCGGATAAGCCCATGCGTCTGCCGCGATCCACGACATCGACAGCGATACAACGACACGAAACGCACTCGTCCGAAGGCCCGTCTTCTTTTCGATCATCCGGTTTCTCCCGTCGGGGGCGACGAACGACGCCGGGATGGCGCCGTTCGTGCCTGCCTTAAACGAAAGAGATGCGTGTCCGCCGAAAAGGGTTGCGGGGCGGCTCGCGAGCGGCGGTCGCGACGACCGGCGACGGGTCAGGGCGTCTTCGCGGGTTCTTCGGTCTTCGCGGGCGCGGCCGGCTGTTTCGAGGTCGATTGGAAATCGCCGACGGTGACGGTCACGTTCTTCCAGGCGTAATCCTCGAACTCCCAGTATTTCTTGGGATTGGTGCGCGACGCTTCGTACATGCGTTCCAGGTTCACGCCGCCGCCGTCGCCGAACAGGCTGATGCCGGTACCGCGAGTGACGATGGCCAGATGGTTCGCGAAGCCGGTGCGCGAACCGGTGACTTTGTTTTTGCCTTTCGCCAGCGCGGCGGCGAAACGCGGCTTGGCGGCCGGGTCGCCGAATTCCCTGTACAGCGCATCGCCGCGCGCGGGCACCGCGGCCTGCTGTTCGGGCGTCAACGCGGCCCACATTTTTTCGCGGATGGCGAGGAATTGCGGGTAGCCGCGCTCGGCGGCGATGTCGGCCCAGACGTAAGCTTCGACCGCATCCTTGCCGACGCCGATGCCGTGCCAATACAACATGCTCAGACGATGCTGCGAGTATTTATCGGCATAGCGCGCGGCTTTGCGGAAGTGTTTGGCGGCGTCGTTCCAATCGCCGTTCGCCGCGGCCTTCGCGGCGAAGATGCGGTGCAGCTCGTTGGGATGGTTGGCCGCCATTTTCGCCAACTGGTCGTATTCGTCCATCGCCTTGGCGTCGGTATCGACGCCGGCTTTCGCCTGTTCGGCGTCTTCGATCGACAGCGCGTCGGGCATCGCGTCCGATGCCTGCGCGGGCGCGGCCAGCGCGCAAACGATCGCGAGGACGAGAGCGGGCATGCGGGTATTCATGGGGTTCTCCGAGAGAGAAGGAACGAGGGGGAAAGCGTTGCGTGCTGTTGAGTGCGCGATGCGCGCGTGGCGTCAACGCGGCGGCTGCGGCACTGTGGGTTCTTGCGCATCCACCTGCGGCGCAGTTTTCGGGATGCGCGAATCGGTGGATTCGATCGATGTGGTTTCCAGTTCGCCGATCCGCACTTTGCCGATCTTCGGTTTCATCCAATGCCGGTCTTGCCAGGCCCAATACTTTTTGGCGTCCCAGTAGCGCTCGTCGTAATACTTGCTGCCTTCGATCGCCTGTTCGCCGGCCGGGCCGGGAATTTCGATGCGCACGCCGCGATTGAAACCCGTGCGGCTGCCGGTCATCTCGCGGCGACCGACACGCAGCTTGTGTTCGTAGCGCGGTTTCGCCGCGGCATCGCCGAACAGCGCGTACAGCGCTTGGCCTTCGGCGAGGGCGCGTTCGCGCTCGGCGGCGCTCAACGCGGTCCAGTACTTTTCGCGCAGCAGCAGGAAGCCGCGATAGCCGCGCTCGGCGGCCAAATCCATCCACGCGTACGCCAGCGCCGGGTCGCGCGCGACGCCATCGCCGTTCCAATACATCTCCGCCACCATGCCCTGCGCGGGTTTGTCGGCGTAGAACCCGGCGCGACGGAAGAAGCGCAGCGCGTTCTCGAAATCGCGTTTCTTGTACGCCTCCAATCCCATCAATCGGTACTTGATGTCCTGGTGATGATCGAGAAAGCCGGCGGTGACCAGCATCGGATCCTCGACCGGCGCGCTCGCGGCGCGCTCGGCGCACAGCGCCTGCAGCGGCGCGGCGAGCGCCAGAACCAGGAGGGCGGAGGCGAAACGGGAAGCGGGGCGATCTGCGCGAATCATGATGTTGCGGAATCCTTGCCGGAGTCGGTACGTGCAATGGATGCGTACGTTAGCGGATCGGACGCGCCAAGACGGGTAAACTGATGGCCTACAGGACTTTGGTCATTCCCTCTTTTTTCATGCACGGCCTCAATCCACCCCAACGCGAAGCGGTGCTGCACGCCGACGGCCCGCTGCTGGTCCTGGCCGGCGCGGGCAGCGGCAAAACCCGCGTGATCGTGGAAAAGATAGCGCAGTTGATCCAATCCCGGCGCTATCCGGCCAAGCGCATCGCCGCCATCACCTTCACCAACAAGGCCGCGAAGGAAATGCGCGAGCGCGTCGCGCGTCGCATCAAGGGCGACGACGCCGAAGGCTTGACGATCTGCACCTTCCACGCGCTGGGCCTGCGGCTTCTGCAGATCGAACACGCGAAGTTGGGGCTCAAGCGCGGGTTTTCGGTGTTCGACAGCGACGACTCGCTGGCGCAGTTGAAGGATTTGATGCCCGGCGCCAAACCCGATGCGGTGCAGGCGATGCAGGGCTTGATTT
>JAGNNB010000044.1 GCA_017990865.1 Lysobacteraceae bacterium | reverse complement strand
ATTGCCGTTGACGTCGGGCACCGAACCGGGCGAGCTGACTTCCTGGACGATATCGAGGAACACGGTGCCGTCCTTGGTCACGCGCGGACGCACCTTCAGGATCACGCCGGTGTCGAGGTATTGCACTTGGCTGATGCTGTTGTTGTTGCCCAGCACCGGATTGACCGAGACCGAGGTCACCGGGATGCGGCTGCCCACGTTGAGCGTGGCTTCCGAATTGTTGCGCGCCAGCACCGAGCCGGTCTGCAACAGGCGCACGTCGGTGACTTTATCCAAGGCGGTGATCACCGCCGCCGCATTGCGGCCGAGGAAGGTCCAGGACAATCCGCCGTCGGCGGTGCCGGCCGGTTTGATGCTGCCGGCGAGCGTGCTCCAAGTGGTGCGACCGACCGCGTCGGGCAGGCCGTTGTCGGTCACGGCGCGCTCGAAGAACCAATTCACGCCGTAAGCCAGATCGCCGGTGAGATTGACCTCGGCCACTTGCGATTCGATATGCACCTGCATCGGCAGCACGTCGAGTTTTTCGATCACTTCGATGATCGAACGCCATGCCGCCGGTGTGGCGCGCACCAGCAAGGTGTTGTTCTCTTCGATCGCGGCGACCGCGACTTTGTCGGCGCCGACTTCCAGCGTCACGCTGGCGTTGCCGCCGCCTTGACGCGGATCGAGCGACAACTGGCCGCCGCCCAGACCGCCGCCGGTGCCGCCGCTGCCGCTGTCGAATCCGCCGTCCTTGCCGCCACCGCCATCGATGACGGTGGTTTGCAGGCCGGGGAAGATCGATGCGTTGCCGCCGAAATCGCCGCCGCTGCCGCCGCCGCGACCGCTGCCGAACACTTCGCCGAGGCGCTGCGACAGATCTTTCGCGGTCACGTATTTCAGTTCGTAGGAATACAGCTTGATGCCCTGACCCGCGCTATCGATGCGATCGATCCACTGCTGCACGTCGGAGAGGTATTTCGGCTGCGCCGTCACCGCGAGCACCGCGTTCGCGCCTTCCAGCGGCATGAACCGGATCATGCCGGCCAATGGCGACTTGCCGGCTTCGCCGAACACTTTTTCCAGATCGGCCACCACGTTCTTGGCTTTGCTGGATTGGATCGGGAACACGCCCACCGACATCGTCGCCATCCAATCGACATCGAATATCTCGATCGTGCGCATGTAGCTGTCGAGTTCGGCACGGGTGCCGGCGACGGTGATGATGTTGCGGTTGGCGTCGACGTTGACGATCGCGTTCGGCCGCGCGTACGGCTTGAGCAGTTTCTCCATCTCGGTCGCGGAGATGAATTTCAGCGGCACCACGCGCGATTCGAAGCCGCGGGCATTCGCCGCCGAACCCACGCGCGGCGAGACCACGCCGGTGCCCATCGCCTGATCGGCCGGCACGATGCTGTAGCGGCCGTCGCTGTAGATCATCGCGGCGTTGTTCCAACCGAGGATCATCTCCAACACCGACAAGGCCTGTCCGGCGCTGACCGGGCGCGGCGTGGAATACGTCACCGTGCCTTGCACGCTCGGCGCGATCACGTAGTTCTGGCCCAGCATGTCGCCGAGGATGGCCTTGACCACGGCATGCAGGGATTCGCCTTCGAAATTGAAGCGCGCTTCGCCGCTGGTGGCGCCGATATCCGGCGGCGGCGTGGCCGCGGCGCGGCGATTGATCGGCTCGCCCGAACCGCGGCTGATCTGCGCTTGCGGTTTGGCTTCCGACTCGGGCAGAGGCTCGGCCTGCGCCGGCGTGTCGGCGCCGACGGTGGTATCGGTCGCGGGGGCGCGCTTGATCGTCGGCACCGTGGACGCGGCGCAGCCGCCCAGCGCCAAGACGAGCGCAAAGGTCGCGGCGGCGGTGACGAACACGGAAGAAACATGCGAAGCGGATCGATTCATTCTTGAATTCTCAGGGCGATCGGCCCGTGGGGTTCTGGGCCGATTGGTTCTGTTGACGCAATTGGGCGCGGCGCGCTTCGATCCGCTTGCGGATCGCTTCGAGCTGGGCCTGGGTCGAGACGTTGTCCGCACCCGCATTCGGCGGCGCCGGCACGGGCTGGACCACCTGCTGTACGACCGAGCCGTCCGCCTGCACCACGCCCGGCGGCACACCGCCCGGCGGCACTTCGGCGATCGGCACAGGCTGGCCCGGCGGCATCGGCGGCGGAGGCGGCGGCATGCCGGGATTGACCGCGCCGGGGGTCGGCATGACCGCGCCGACGCCGTCGAAGACGCGCAAGTCGAGGGTTTTTTCGCCTTCCGGGCCGCGGAAGACCGCTTGCCGCGGATGCAACGAGGCGAGCGACCACTGCGGCGCGGTTTCGACCGCATCGCCCAGCATCACGCGCACCGGCTTGGCGCCGTCGCCGGGCGCGCGCAGGATCGCCAATTGCGTCCCCGGGGTGAGCAAGACGCTGGTCAAGACGTAGTCGAAGGGGTTGGTCGGCGCTTCTTGGCCGTTGCCGTCGATGGTGAACGGCTCGGGCTGACGGCGTTCGGAGAACAACGGCCGGTCCTTTATCTCGCTGTACTGCGCGATCGGGCCGAGGCGCTCGCCGCCGGGCAATTGCGTGGTCGGCAGTTTTTGCGCCGCAGTATCGTCCGGGCCTTTGCCCAAACGCGCGCCCATGCCGGCCATCGCCAGCACCCACAGGCAGAGCGCCCAGGCGGCGACCGCGGCCAGCAGCCAGGTCTTCGGCGCGAGACTATCGACGCGCATTCGCGGGCGCTCCGGCGGTGGCGGGCAGATAGCCGTAGAGGTCGAAATTCACGTCCAAGCCGCCGCTGTTGCCCGACTGTTCGGCGTTGAAGACGAAACGATTGGAGATCACGTTCAAGTTGTCCACGAACAAACGGGGCGACCCGCTCTCCAGCGAATGCAGCACCATCGCCAATTCCGGCGTGCCGCAGCGCAGGCGCACTTGCACGACCGCGCGCGGGAAGCGTTCTTGCTTGGTTTCGGTGAGCGGGGAGCGGTTCTGGATGGCGCAACTGCGATTCTTCGGACTGGCCTGAAGCACCGCGGTTTCCAAGCGTTGGATCAACGCCGAGGTGGCGAGTTCCGGGGAAGCTTCATTCATGAACCCGGGAATCCGCGCGCTCTGCGCACGCACCGCGGCGAGGCGTTTGCGGATCTCCGGCGCTTGGGCCAGCGTGGCGCGCGCGCGCGCGTCGCGTTCTTGCAGGGTCTCGATGCGATCGCCGAGTTCGGCCATCGACACCGTCCACCACGGATGGATCGTCAGGAAATACAGGCCCAGCAGCGCCGCGGCCAACAGGCCGAGCGCCAACCAGCGGTCGCGATCAGCGATTGCGTCGCGCATCGTCGCCTCCTTTCTGTCCGGGCGGCGCCACGATCGCCAAATCCGCCGTCAGCGTGAAGCGGTCTTTGCCGCTGCGCGGGTCGGGCTGCAGCGCGCCGGTCAAGCTCATCGAGCGCCAGAGCTTCGAGGTCTGCAGCAATTCCACCAAGCGCGAGGCTTCGGAACTCAAGCCGATCACCAGCAGTTTGTCGCCTTCGACCGACACCTTCTCGATGAAGGTGTTGTCGGGCAAGCGACGCGTCAACTCGTCCAACACTTCCACCGTCGTCGGTTTGCCGGTGCGGGTGTTCTGCAGGAAACGCAGGCCCTCGACCAGATCGACCAATTGTTTTTTCTCGTCCGACACGCGCTTGGCTTGCTTCGTACGCAGGTTCGCTTCCTGCTCGAACGCATCGGCCGCCGCGGTGCGGTTGGCGCGGATCTGCCACAGGCCGACGCCGAAGGCGGCGATGGCCACGAACGCCAGCACGAGATTGAGCATCGAACTGGGGTCGCGGCGATGGCGGCGCTGCGCGGCCGGCAACAGGTTCACGCCGATGGGCAAGCTGTCGAGACCGGCGGCCTCGGCGGCGGCAGCTTCGACGGCGGCAGCTTCGACGATGGCGCTCTCGATGTCGTCCCCGGGTTCTTTCGGCTGCGGCGGTTGCGGCGCGACCGCGATCATGTCCACGCCCGCGAGCGTGGCGCGCAGCGGTGCGCTGAGCGCGTCGAGCGCACGGTCGAGCGCCGGCTTGGGCACGACTACCAGTTCGGCTTCGATCTGGCTATCGCCCCGGCGCCCGAGGACGCGGGCGTCATAGCTGACGTCCTGCACCGCGAACGGGGTTTGGCGATCGATCTCGAACGCCAGCACTTCGCGCAGCCGGTCCGCGGCGGCCGCGGGCAGCGGCAAACGACGGCGCAACCCGACGGAGGCCGGCAACAACAGCCAACGCGGCAGGCCGGCGACGCGCGCGGAGACGATACCGGCGAGCGGGTCGTCGCCTTCGCGGGCTTCCAGTTCGGCCGGGATTCGGCCAAGCAGGCGCACGGTGTCTTGGCCGGTCTCGTTGCGGCCGGTCAACAGCAATCGCAATTCGTCGCCATCGGGCTGCAGCAGCAAACGCTGCTGCGACAAACCGAACACCGCGCGCAGGCGCGACGGCACCCAACTGGCGAGACCGCGCATCCACCAGGCCCAAAAGCCGCGCAGACGCGCGCCCGCCTTGAACAAGGCCGGCGAGGAAACTTTCGACAACGTCCCTGGGGACGTCGTATCGGGGCTGACGGCGCTCAGACGCAATCCTCGATCGTAGGGAGGGACATCGGGGGTGAAACCTTCGGTGCGGGACGCCGGGAGGCGCAGTGCGCCCGCCGATCGGCAGCCAGTGGGTGCAGGAGGAAATCGCCCATCGCGAGCGTCGATCCCGCGGCGGCGCCGAAGCGTCGCACGGGGCTCGTCGGCGAGCGAACGAAGATGGCGGGCATCATCGCGGCAACGCGCCTTCTTCCCAACGCAGCGGCGTGTAGGCCGAGCCCGGCAAACCGCTGCTTCCTGCGCGTACGACGGCGCGCAATACCGCGACGCGCCCGTCGGGCAACCGCGCCCGGCTGTCGATACTATACGTGCCCGTGCCGGCACCGACGAGACCGCCGGCCTCGCCCGGCAATCGCGGCCGCAGCCGTTCCTGCAGGATGCGCTCGGCGTCCAGGCCCATCGCGGCCAGGACTTCGCCGGAGGCATAGGCCTGATTCGGCTGGGGCTGGCCGCTGTAGACGGTCAGATGCGGCGCCAGTTTGGCGAACAATTCCGGGGTCATGCCCAACACCAGTTGCAACTCCGGCACGGTTTCGAACGGGTTGTCCTTGGCGCCGTACGGGCGCTCGGCCGCACTGTACTGCGGGTCTTCGGCGCCGCCTTCGGCTTGGCTGAGCGTGTCCGGGTCGCGCCAATCCAGCACCGCCGAGGCGATTTTCCGCGCTTGATCGCGCTCGCCGCCCACCGCTTCGACCAAGCCGGCCAGCAGCGGCAGCTCGGCGGCGTTCAGATCGACCTTGCCGGTTTCGTCGACGATCTTGACCTCGATCTGAGCCCCGCCGAACGCCCATTTGTAGGGGCGGCCGTCGGGCAACCATTGCCGCATCGGATCGGGTTCGATGACGCGGGTCATCGCGTATTCCAAACCCGAGCGCGCGGCTTGATCGGCGACGACACCGCGACTCAGTACGCGCCCTTGCAAGTGTTCGATGCGAGCGGTCATCGCGAAAGCGCCGATCACCGCCGTCAACAGCGCGATCAGCCATAGCACCAGCAGCAGCGCAGCGCCGCGCGCGGGAGCGCAGCGTTGCGGCCGTGCGCGCAGGGGATCGCGATGCATCGTGCTCATACGCGTGCTCATAACGGCGGCTGCCCGAATCCGCCGCCGTAACTCGCGGCCTGCGGCAACGCCACCACGACCCGCGGCCACGCATCGCCGCGATCGTCGACGATGTCGATCGCCACCTGCAGCGGCAATCGATCGGCGTATGTCCAACGGTCTTCCCATTCGCCGATGCGATTTTCCGCGGTGAGGCTGCGATAGCGGAAGCGCACTTCGCGCAGACCGTCGGCCAAGGTCTCCGGCGGGCGCGCGTCGCGTTCTTCGATCACTTCGTTGGTCATCACCATCGAGAAACCGACTTGCAGCTTCAAGCCGCCGCGCGAACCGTCGACGACTTGCACATCGTGCAGATACGGGCCGCCGCGGCCCAAATAATTCGGCAAATCCGCGACGAAACGGATGCGGTCGCTCTCGCCGATGAAGCGCATCGGCGTACCGGTCTGATCGTTCATATCGAACGAGACCGCCAGCGAGGACGCGACACGACGGCGCAGAAAACCTTCCACCGCGCGCATGCGTTCGCTGCGCTGCGTCAGCGCCTCGCCGCGCGTCACCGCCGCGGACGATGCGCGCAAGGTCGCGAACGCCAACGCCAACGCGGCGGCGAGCAAGGTGGTGGCGACCAGAATTTCGAGCAGCGTGAAGCCCGCGGCACGGCGCGAACGCGGCAACCGCAGCGTGGTTGCGGAACGCATCGAACCCACGCGCGGCATCACAGCCCGTTCCTCGCGCCGGCGTTCAAATCGGTCGGCGTCATCAGACGCAACGCTTCCAAACGCAGTCGCTGCCGCGGACCGCCTTCGCCCCACAGCATCGTCAACTGCAACTGCATCAACTGCGGCGCGCCGATCACCTCGCCGACGCGCGGCGGCGCGGTCGGATCGACGAACGGCCTCACCTCCAATTCCCAGCGGTAGCGGCCGTTCTCCAACTCGCCGTCGCGGCGCCCGGGCACCAAGCCTTCGCCGACGCCGATTTGATCCAGCAGCGATTGCGCGTGCAGCGCAGCGCGTCCGGCATCGGCGGCGCCGCGCACTTGTTTGGTGGCGTTGGTCAAGGAGCCCAGCAGCAGCGTCATCGCGAACGCCAGCAACGCGAACGCGACCACGACTTCGATCAAGGTAAAACCGCGCTGACGACGCCGCGCGCGCAGGCCGAACGCAGCGTTACCCGCTCGTCTCATGGCACCGCTCATCGCGCCGCGCCTTCGGCGGCATCGCCGTCGCGGTCGTCCTGCGCCGCGCGCGTGCCCTCGACGCGGGCGCGATGCAAACCGACTTCGCCGGTCAACCACGCCACATCGACATTCCACGCCGCATTGCCTTGCCGTAATTGAATCCGGCCGCCGCTGGACGCACCGTCCTCGAAAAATACGATGGCGCCCTCGCCGCGTCGCGGCTGCAACTCGCGCGCACCGATGAACACGACCGAAAGTTTCTTATGCAGCTCGCCGCTGCGGCCTTCGCTGCCGGTCCAGTAACGCTTGGCGGGGTCGATGACGAATCGCTGCACCTCGCCTTTCGCCATCGCCTGCGCGCGCGCATGACGCAATTCGCCGACGATTTCCTTCGCCGCGCTACGCAGACGCAGCCCATCCATGCCGCCGCCGATCGTGGCCATCAGCATCGCGCTGATCGCCGCGATCAGCGTCACCACGATCAGCATTTCGATCATCGTGAAGCCTGCCATCGTCAACCCCGCCGACGCGCGCGGATGCGGGCGGCGTCGGCGCGCGCGCATCGCGTTGTGCGGCAGTCGGGACGGGATCGTCTGCATCGGCTCGTGGCATCGGTCTGCGAATCGCGCGCGGCGTCGGAGAGGACTCAGCGCTTATTGCTGATGTCGGCGTTGTAGCTGGTGCCGCCGGCCTGACCGTCTTTACCGTAGCTGATCAGATCGAACGGACCGTCTTCGCCGGGCGCGCGGTATTCCAGGGTTTTCTTCCACTGGTCTTTCAAATCTTTATCGTCGGCGTAAGGGCCGAGCCAACCGCTGATACCGGGATCTTTGGAGAGATCTTCGAGCGAACGCGGATATTCGCCCACGTCGGAGTTGTAGCTTTCGACCGCGGCGGACAGTTTTTCGACCTGCACTTCGGTGAGTCGAAACTTGGCCTTGTCGCTGTTCCCCATCACCTGACTGCCGACGACCGCGAGGATGCCGCCGATCAGCACGATCACGATGACGATTTCGATCAACGTCATACCGGCTTGGGAGCGCCGAGTTTTCGGGCGACGGAGGGAGCGAAGATTGCGCATGACGGTCAGTCCATTCAAAGGTGGGTACGGCGGGCGGAAGGGCGACGACGAACGGAAACGCGGAATTCTTGGGGGGATTCTTGGAGGAAAATTCTTGGAGGGCAATTCTTGAAGGAAACAGGATCAACGAACACAGCGGCGAAGCGAGATGCGACGGATTTCGCCGTCAGATCGAACCGGTGAGCTGATACATCGGCAACAGCACGGCCATGATCACGAAACCGATCACCGCCGCCAGCACCACGGTAATGATCGGCACCAGTGCGGCGAGCATCCGGTCCAGCGCTTGACTGGTCTCGGCATCGAAGGTGTCGGCGGTCTTCAACAACATCGTATCGAGCGCGCCGGACTCTTCGCCGACTTGGATCATCTGCAGCGCCAGACGCGGAAACCGCTTGCCCTTGCCCAGCGCCGCAGACAAGCCGACACCGTTTTTCACGTCCGCCGACGCACTTTCGACATCGGCGATCAGCGCTTGGTTCCCGATGATGCGACCGCCGATGCCCATGGCGGTGAGCAGCGGCACGCCGTTGCGCAGCAAAGTGCCCAAGGTGCGGGCCAGGCGCGCGGTCTCGATTTTGGCCACCAGCGGCCCCGCGAACTTTCGCCGCAACAACCACTCGTCGAATTTCGCGCGGAACGCCGGTTCGCGGCGTTTGCGATCGAACCACCACAGGCCGATCGCGGGAATCGCCACCAGCACCCACCACCAATCGCGCACGAACAGGCCTAGGCCCAGCACGAAGCGCGAGAACAGCGGCAGTTCGGCGTCGAGGTTTTCGTACATCAGCGAGAACTGCGGCACCACGTAGCCGAGCAGAAACATCAGCGAGAAACCGACCATCGTCAGCAAAATCGCCGGGTAAATCAGGGCATTGGTCACGCGCCCGCGCAGGGCGCGACTACGCTCCAGGTAGTCGGCGAGGCGTTGCAGCGTTTCCTGCAGACTGCCGCCGCTTTCGCCGGCGCGCACCATGTTCACGTACAGGCGCGAGAACACGCCGTGCTGGCGCTCCAACGCCGTCGACAACGACGCCCCGCCGCGCACGGCTTCGCGGATATCGGCGATGGCGCGCTTGGCGGCCTCGTCCTCGGGCAATTCCAACAGGATCGACAACGCGCGGTCGAGCGGTTGGCCGGCGCCGAGCAAGGTCGCCAATTGCTGCGTGAATTGCACCAGCCGCGGGCCGGCGAAGGGTTTGGGCTTGAACAGGGCGCGCCAGGCCGAATCGCCGCCCCCGCCGGAGGCCAGAACGGTTTCCACCGGCAGATGGCCCTGCTCCTGCAGGCGCAGGACCACTTCGGCGTCGCTGGCGGCTTCCATCTGGCCGTCCAGCGTCTCGCCGCGGGCGTTCAAGGCTTTGTAGCGGTACAGAGGCATCGTGGGCGGGCGTTCGAATCGGGGGAATGACGCAGGGTGAGCGCGGATGGATATCGGCGGCGCGACGACGACGGCGCGACCACGCGGGATCGCCGAGAGTCTATTGATACCGTTTGGGGTTGAGCATCACCTGTTCGACGACCGCGACGAGGCGTTCGATCTGCGGCAGATACGCGGCCGACACCCCGTCGGTAGCGACGAAGACCATGTAGTTCTCGTACTGGCAACTCATCGCGCGCACGCACGCGTTGGTCATTACGCGGGAGCCGCGTTTGCAGTCCATGCCGGCCCGGCAGGCGGCGATGATCCAGGCGTGGGCCGCGAGATCGCCGTTCATCGCCGGGGCGATTTGGGGATCGGGCCAAGGCTGCTTCATCACGGGCAGCAGCGTAGCGATTTCCATGATCGCGGCCGGATCCCCGGACACGATCGCGCGCCGGATGAAATCTTCGACTTCCGCATGCGGGATCGGCGCGGTGGCTTCGGCCGCCCTTACCCGTATCTGCGAGACCAAATCGCCTCGCTTGGCGCTTTCCCGCATCCAAAACGCACGGGCCTTGCCGTTCGCTTGACCGCCGGCGGCGGCGGCCCCGCAGAGGCGCGCCTGCTGGGATTTCATCTGACCCATCGAGTCGGCCATTTTCTTGTTGACCGTGGCGATACGCATCAGCATCGACACCGAGGGCAACGTGCGCATGTCGATGCAGAACTCGTAGATCTCATACAAACGCCGTTGCGCGATCGGATTGCCGTCCTTCGATTTCTTCAGCACGGTGGCGTAGTCGTCGACGCGCCACAACTGGTTGTACTGCTCGATGTACTGCTTGCGTCGCGCCAGGATCAGGGCCGGATCCGCTTTCAGCGCGCGCTGGCTCTCCGGCGTGATCGTATCGGTCACCTTGCGGTGCATGTCGTCGTAGTTCCAGAGAAAAATCCCGAACGACACGACAAAAACGAGCGTCAGCAAGCCCAGAACGACGGCGCAGCCCAGGAGAATTTTTTTCATGCGCGGAATTCCTTTGCGTCGAACACGACGGCGGCGCGCGTCATGCGGGTCGTGGTGTCGCGATCGTAAACGGCGGGCTGCGAGCGGCTCATGCGTCCTCGGTCACGCGTAGTACTTCTTCGATGGTGGTGACGCCGGCCAATGCCTTGACGATGCCGTCTTCGTACATCGTGCGCATGCCGGCCTGGCGCGCCAATTGCTCCAACTCGCCCATGCCGGCATGGCGCATCACCGCGCGCCGGATTTCGTCGTTCATCACCAAAAATTCCATGATGGTGGTGCGGCCGAGATAGCCGGTCGGCGCCAGCGCCGATCCGCGCGGGCGATAGAGATAGATCGTGCCCTGCGGCTGATAACGGCGCAGGCCGAACTTCTCGATCTCTTCGGGCGACGGCTCGTAACGCTCGGCGTGGCGCGATTCCAGCCGGCGCACCAACCGCTGGGCGAGAATGCCGTTGATGGTCGAGGTGAGCAGGTAGTCCTCCACGCCCATTTCCAACAGACGGGTCACGCCGCCGGCGGCGTTGTTGGTATGCAGCGTGCTCAACACCAAGTGGCCGGTGAGCGCGGACTGGATCGCGATCTTGCACGTTTCCAGATCGCGCATTTCGCCGATCATGATGATGTCGGGGTCCTGACGCACGATGCTGCGCAGCGCATGCGCGAAATCCAGCCCGATTTGCGGCTTGGCCTGGATCTGGTTGATGCCTTCGATCTGGTATTCGATCGGGTCTTCGACGGTGATGATCTTCACGTCGGAGGTATTGAGCTTCGACAGCGCGGTGTAGAGCGTCGTGGTCTTGCCCGAGCCGGTCGGGCCGGTGACCAACAAAATGCCGTGAGGTTGCTGCAGCACGTGTTCGAACTGCGGCAGGAATTCGTCGGTGAAACCCAATTTGTGGAAATCGAACACCACGGTTTCGCGATCGAGCAAACGCATCACCACCGATTCGCCGTGCGCGGTCGGCACCGTGCTCACGCGCAGGTCGAGCTCCTTGCCCTGCACGCGGATCATGATGCGGCCGTCCTGCGGCAGACGGCGCTCGGCGATGTTGAGCTTGGCCATGATCTTCACGCGCGAAATCACCGCCGCGGTCAGGTTGGCCGGCGGGCTTTCGCCCTCTTCGAGCACGCCGTCGATGCGGTAACGCACCTTCAGCCGGTTCTCGAACGGTTCGATATGGATATCCGAGGCGCGCAGCTCGACCGCACGCTGGATGATCAGGTTCACCAAGCGGATGACCGGCGCTTCCGAGGCGAGGTCGCGCAAGTGCTCGACGTCGTCGACATCGCTGCCCTCGCCTTCCGCGGTCTCGACGATCGCGCCCATCGCGCTGCGGCCCTGGCCGTGCCAGCGTTCGATCAGATCGCCGATTTCCGAGCGCAGCCCCACCAGGGGCCGCACGTCGCGCCCGCTGGCGAGGCGGATCGCATCGAGGGTGTAAGCGTCGTGCGGGTCGGCCAGCAGCACGGCGACATGGGCTTCGCTCTCGCCCACCGGGACGGCCGCGAATTGCTTCATGAACTTGAGGCTGAGGTTCACCGCCTCGGGCGGCATATCGGGCAAGTCCTTGGTCGACACCAGCGGCAGGCCCAGCACTTCGGCGGAGGTCTCGGCATGGTCCCGTTCGGATACCAGCCCCAGGCGCGCGAGCAGGCTGAGCAAATCGCCGCCAGCTTCTTCCTGCAGGCGCTGGGCGCGGACCAGGTCGGTGTCCTTGAGGCGCCCTTTTTCGAGCAGCGCGGCCACCAGCCGAGCCGAAGGCGTCTGCGCCGCGACATCGGTCGCGGCGGAGAGGGGCGGGGTTGGCTCTTGGACCACTGCGTTCACGAACGACCTCCCAGACAGACCCGGCACTTTATCAGTTCAGCATGCTCGGACCGAAGACGCCGGTCGGAGTTCGCCAGGACCGAGCGAAGCGGGCGCGTTTGTCCGGGCACGTTCGTCCAAGCGCGATTGTCCAGGCGCGCTTGTCAAGGCAAGCCGCCCGAACCGATTAGCCCCGGCCCCGCAAGCCCGCTCAGCCCAGCGCGGCGCGGGCGTTGCGGAACATCCGCAGCCACGGCGAGGCGTCGGCCGGCCAGTCCGCAGGGGACCAACTCATATTGACGCTGCGAGGCGTGCGCTCGGGGTGCGGCATCAGGATCGTGACGCGACCGTCGCGGCTGGTCAGGCCGGCGGTGGCGTCGTCGGAGCCGTTAGGGTTGGCCGG
>JAGNNB010000429.1 GCA_017990865.1 Lysobacteraceae bacterium | reverse complement strand
GTAAATAGCCCGTGTAATCGCTGTACGGCGCGCCGCCGTTGAGGTTGCCGAGTTGGTTGGAGCCGTCGTTGCGACGGAACTGGATCACCGCCGCCGCGGCGACGTTGCCCACGCCCTGCGGCGTGGCGAGATTACCGGTGGTGTCGGTGGGGTCATAGCCCAAACGCGCCATTTCGGCGTCGAATTGCGCTTTGCGGGTCGGGAACAGTTCGACGAGCGCGCGATAGGCGGCGAAGCTCATGGCTTTGCGGCGGTTCGCGTTGGTGCGCTCGGCAGCCGGACGGCGCAGTTCGCCGCCGAGTTGAGTGCCGTTGGCTTTACTGTCGTAAGCCGCCCAGGCGTCGTACATCGCGGTGTTCACGATGGCGTTGGCGCGAGCGAAGATCGGAGGCGCCATCCGCGTGGCGCGAACGGCCTGGAGGGATTGGTCGTTCCAGTCGGTGACGAGCGTGGCAGCGTGGGCGGCGCCCACGGAGCCGAGCAAAAGCGTGCAGGCCAAGGCAAGCTTGGTCTGGATTGCGTGTTTCATTCAATTTCCCCATTGCATTAGATGATTCGACGAAACGCGGCGGCGACACGATGGGGAAGTTCCTTCTTCCGGCAACGTCGGTTCGCAGTCGTTCGTCGTTCGGACCTCGGCCGTTCCCGGGACTTCCGGGCCCCCGGCCGCAGGTTGGAGCACGGCTTATGGCGGCATCGCCTCCAATTCGCTGCACTCCGTGTCGACAACGCAGCAAAGCACTTTTGCAGGACATGAGAGGGCCGCCTCGATGCGCTACGGTCGTTTCGCGGGAGGAAGCGATTAGAATGCCGGTTTACCCGAGTACGCCCGACGCATGAGCGACACCGCACGCCCCGCTTTCCACGGTTTCGAACAAATCCCGCTGCGCGAGTACGCCGAGCGCGCCTATCTCGACTATTCGATGTACGTGGTGCTGGATCGCGCCCTGCCCTTCCTCGGCGACGGGCTGAAGCCGGTACAGCGGCGCATCGTGTACGCGATGAGCGAGTTGGGTCTGAGCGCGGCGTCGAAGCCGAAAAAATCCGCGCGCACCGTCGGCGATGTCATCGGTAAATACCATCCGCACGGCGACAGCGCGTGTTACGAAGCGCTGGTGCTGATGGCGCAGCCGTTCTCGTATCGCTATCCGCTGATCGACGGCCAAGGCAACTTCGGTTCCAGCGACGATCCCAAATCGTTCGCGGCCATGCGCTATACCGAATCCAAGCTCACGCCGATCGCCGAAGTGCTGTTGGGCGAACTCGGTCAAGGCACGGTGGATTGGGATCCAAACTTCGACGGCACGCTGGAAGAACCGACCTGGCTGCCGGCGCGCCTGCCGCATCTGTTGCTCAACGGCACCACCGGGATCGCGGTGGGCATGGCGACCGACGTGCCGCCGCACAATTTGAACGAGATCGTCAGCGCCTGCGTGCGTTTACTCGACGACCCGGACGCGACCGTGCGCGATCTGTGCGAACACGTCCGCGGCCCGGACTATCCGACCACCGCCGAAATCATCACTCCCACCGCCGATCTGCTGGCGATGTACGAAACCGGCCACGGCAGCGTGCGCGCCCGCGCGACGTATCTCAAGGAAGGCCAAAACATCGTCATCACCGCGCTGCCGTATCAGGTGTCGCCGTCGAAGGTGATCGAGCAGATCGCGCAGCAGATGCGCGCGAAAAAACTGCCTTGGCTGGAAGATCTTCGCGACGAATCGGATCACCAGAACCCGGTGCGGGTGGTGATGATCCCGCGCAGCAATCGCGTCGATGTCGAACAATTGATGGGCCATTTGTTCGCCACCACCGATCTGGAAAAGAGCTTTCGCGTCAATCTGAACGTGATCGGCCTCGACGGTCGTCCGCAGGTCAAGAACCTGAAAATGCTGCTGAGCGAATGGTTGCTGTTCCGCAGCGACACCGTGGTTCGGCGGCTCAAGCACCGTTTGGAAAAAGTCGAGCGTCGCCTGCATATGCTGGCGGGTTTGTTGGTCGCTTTTCTCAATCTCGACGAAGTGATCCGCATCATCCGCACCGAGGACGAACCCAAAGCGGCGTTGATGGCGCGGTTCGAGTTGAGCGAAGATCAGACCGACTACATCCTCGACACCAAGCTCAAGCAATTGGCGCGCCTGGAGGAAATGAAAATCCGCGGCGAGCAAGCGGAGTTGGAAGCCGAGCGCGACAGCATCGCCGCCATCCTCGACAGCAAGGCGAAGCTGAAGAAGCTGATCAAGGACGAATTGCTGGCCGACGCCAAGAAATTCGGCGACGCGCGTCGCTCGCCGCTGGTCTCGCGCGAAGCCGCGCAGGCTATCGACGAAACCGAGTTGGTCGCGAGCGAGCCGGTGACGGTGGTGCTGAGCGAAAAAGGCTGGATTCGCGCCGCGAAAGGCCACGACGTGGACGCCGCGAGCCTGTCCTACCGCGACGGCGACGGTCTGATGGCGGCGGTGCGCGGACGCAGCACGCAGCAAGTGGCGTTTCTCGATTCCACCGGCCGCAGCTATTCCGCTGCCGCGCATACGTTGCCCTCGGCGCGCGGTAACGGCGAACCGCTGACCGGTCGTTTCGCGCCGCCCGCGGGCGCGTCGTTCCAGGCGATGGCTACGGGCGACAACGACGCGCGCTTCGTGCTGGCGTCCTCGCACGGCTACGGCTTCGTCGCGAAGTTCGAAAATCTCACCGGCCGCAACAAAGCCGGCAAGGCGATGCTCTCGCTGACGCCGGGTTCGGCCGTCCTGCAACCCGCCTTCGTCGCGAACGCCGAGCAAGGCCGCCTCGTCGCCGTCACCAGCGCCGGGCATTTGTTGGCGTTCGCGTTGTCGGAACTGCCGGAACTCGACAAGGGCAAGGGCAACAAGATCATCGAGATTCCCAAAGCCAAACGCGGCACCGAGCGCGTGATCGCGATCGCGGTGGTCGCGCCCGGCGCGCAGTTGTCGGTGAAATCCGGCAGCCGCACGATGACGCTGTCGTTCAAGGATTTGGAACCCTATATCGGCGCGCGCGGCAGTCGCGGCGGTTTGTTGCCGCGCGGTTGGCAGAAAGTCGACGCGCTGGCGGTGGACTGATGGACGCCGAATTCTGGCATCGCCGTTGGCAGGACAATCAGATCGGCTTTCATCAGCACGAAGCGACGCCGATGCTGCAGGCCCACTGGGCGACGATCGGCGCGCCGACAGGCTGCAGGGTCTTCGTGCCTTTGGCCGGAAAATCGCTGGATATGCTGTGGCTGGCGGCGCAAGGGCATCGCGTGTTGGGCATCGAGTTGTCGCCACTGGCGGTGGCACAATTTTTCGCTGAGAACGCGCTGCAGCCGGAGATCGTCGAAACCGCTTGTGGCTTGCTTCATCGCGCCGGGCCGAT
>JAGNNB010000428.1 GCA_017990865.1 Lysobacteraceae bacterium | reverse complement strand
GCGCATCGGCCTGGTGCAGTCGAATCTCTACAACTACGAGCGCATGCACGAAAAGCTGGGCGTGTACGGCGTGATCCGACTCGTGCTCGACACGCATTTCAGAATGTCCGCCGAAGCGGTCGAAGTTCACGGCGTCGATGCGGTGCTGTGGCCGGAAAGCGTCTATCCCACCACCTTCGATCATCACAAAAACGAGGGCGGCACCAAACTCGACCGGGAAATTTTCGATTTCGTGTCTTCGGCGGGCGTGCCCTTGATGTTCGGCACCTACGACGTCGACAAAGATGGCGAGTACGTCGCCGCCGCATTGGTGGAACCGAAGGGCGGCACGCAGGGCTTCTATCGCAAAAGCATCCCGTTCCTGTTCACCGAGTACGTGCCGCCGTGGCTCGACGGGCCGCTGCTGCGCTGGATGATACCGGGCGCCGGTTCCTGGAAACCCGGCAACGGCGTGCGCGTGTTTCCGCTGCGCCTGGCCGACGGCCGCGAGATCCCGGTGCTGCCGCTGCTGTGTCTGGACGAGACCCGCGTGGATTTGTCGATCGAGGGCGCGCGGCAGGGCGCGCAAGCGATCATGAGCATGTCCAACGACTCGTGGTTCCCGCCTCTCGGCGGCGATTTTCATTTGGCGACCGCGACCTTCCGCAGCATCGAGACGCGCATGCCGCAGGTGCGCGTGACCCAAAGCGGCATTACGGCGGCGATCGACCTCAAAGGCACCGTGACCGCCGTCGCGCCGAGAGACAAACCGCATTTGCTGATCGGCGAGATTGCGGTGCGCCCGCCGCCGCCGACCTTGATGCGCGCCTGGGGCGATTGGGTCGGCCGCGTCGGTCTGGTCGTGCTGTTGCTGGCGGCCGCATCCACGGCGCGACGGGCATGGCGTCAGCGCAAACTCCGCATCGCCGCCGCCCCACCCGAGGCGATCAGCAGCGCGCAGTACCGCGCGGACGTGATCGCACTCGCGCCCGCATGGCGGATCGTGGCGAGCGCGCTGCGGATCGTCGCTCGCTTCAATCTGCTGTGGATCGGCATCGATCTGCTGTTCCCCGGCGACACGCCGACCAATGACCTGACCCAAGTCGGATTGTTCGTCGGCCTGTTTCTGCTCCCTGAAGCCGCCGCATGGGCGGTGCTGCGCGCGCATGCGGCCAAAGCGCGAGTCGACGGCGGTCTGTTGACGATCGAGGACGAAGAGAAAACCACGCAGATTCCCGCTCGCGACATCGTCGGCGCCGGGCTATGGCCGATACCGCTGCCGGATTTCGGCCTCTGGTTGAACCTCGGTTCGGGTCAACGTTGGGCGCAGGGCATCGTGTCGCGCGACCCGGCCGGGTTCTTGCAGGCGCTGTTGAACGCAGGCGCATCGCCCGCGATCGCCAACGCGCTCGCCACGCCCGCGGGCACGTACGTGCGGGCGCGCGCCGCTGCGGTGCGGGGCTTCTTCGACCGCACGCTCGTGAAATTCGTGGTGTTCCCGTTCTTTCTGTCGCTGCCCGCGTTCCGCTTGCATCAGGTCATCGCTTACGGCGGCACCTTCGGCGAGTACTACACCTACGGCTTGAAGGCGTACCTGCTGGGCCTGTTGATCTGGTGGGCCAAATGGGCGATGGGCATGCTCTGCTTCGCCGCCGCGCTGCGGGTGGTGATTGAAGTGATCAATCTGATGTGCGCCGCCACGCTTCCGGGCAATGCCGTCAGCGTGAGAAAAGCGCTTGAGCTCGCCGGCCGCCTTGTGTTCTATATCGGCGTGCCGCTATGGATGCTGATTCGGCTGTGGCCGTGGTGAGACGCCGACGAATCCGCGTCTCGCTTTCTTCGTAACGCCGACGCGCCGCTCGCGATCGAGCGGCGACTTCATCGTAGAGCCGGCGAGGCCGGCTCAGGCCCGCATGCTCAGCGCCGCCCGCTCACGACATCAGCGCTTCGGCCGCCACCGAATCCAACGGTCGTTCCCAGCCGCTCATCAGCGTCAGATAGACCAGTTTGTCGAACTCGCCGGCGAAACGTTTGGTGATCGCGCGCGGATCCGGAATGAGTTTGGCGTCCACGATCATGCCGAAGTGGACCTTGCCGTTGTAGCTCAGGATCGACAAACCGATGCCGATCGAGCCGGTCTGCGGCACCCAGAACATCTGTTCGCGGATCGGACTGCCGGCCAGATACAACTGCTGCTGCGGCCCGGGTACGTTGGTCGCGACCGCCGTGGCTTTACGGCTGAACAGCTCGAGCGCCAGCTCCTGCATCGCCGCGGGAGCCATGCCGAGCGCGGCCAAAAGACCATACGCGACAATGGCTTGACGTGAACTCTTCAACTGATTCATGCACTCGGCGACGTGCTCCAAGCGATTCACCGGATTATCCAGACCGACCGGCAAATCGAGGAAGACCAAGCCGAAGTGGTTGCCGAGCTTCTTGGCGTGCTCCAACGGACGCAGGTTCACCGGCACGGTGGCGCGCAGGAACAGACCATCCACGTTCTCGCCGCGCTCCAGCATGTAATCGCGCAGCGCACCGGCGGCGGTCGCCATCAGCACATCGTTGACGGTGCAGCCGCAGGCGCGGCCGACGGCTTTCACTTCTTCCAGATCCAACGGCGGTGCCCAGGCCACGCGTTTGCTCACGCCCAGCTTGCCGCGCAGGATCGACGGCGGGTCGTCCGGCAACGCCAGCGCGTGCAGCAACTCGCGCGCGATTTCGCCGCCCTCCTTCGCGATCACGCCCGCCAGCGAAGGGTCGTTCATCATGTCCATGCCCTTTTCGAGCATCTTGCTGCCGAGCTTGGCGTAGCGCTCGACGGCACCGACACGATGCGCGACTTTCGCGCCGTCCTGCTTGAGCCACGCCTTGGTCAGCGGCTCGCTCTTTTCGGGATGCGCCGAAGTGTCGGTCAGCGACAACAGCACCTGCACCAAGGCGATGCCGTCGGCGTAGCTATGATGGATACGCGAGACCAAGGCGGAGCCGCCTTCGTATTTCTCGACCAGATGGAACTGCCACAGCGGCTTGGTCTTATCCAACGGACTGGACGCCAGCGAACTGACGAAACGTTCCAAGGCTTTCTGATCGGCGCGACCGGGCAATCCGGACAGGCGCACATGCCAATCGAGATCGAAATCCTCGTCGTCCTGCCACGCCATGCCGGCGGGCGTCTCGACGGGTTTCATGCGGAAACGGGTGTAGGCGAGGAAGCGCTTCTCGATGACTCTCTTCAGGCGCTTGATGTCCACCGGTTCGGAGAACATCAACACCCCAGTGATCATCATCGGGTTGGTCGGCCGCTCCATGCGCAACCAAGCGGTGTCCACCTTCGACATGGATTCGCGCCGGGCGCGTTTACGCGGCGTCTGTGCTTCTTCGGTCATAGCCCCTCCTCTGCGCA
>JAGNNB010000043.1 GCA_017990865.1 Lysobacteraceae bacterium | reverse complement strand
GCTTCGCTTCGCTCAGCACCGGGCTACATCCAAGCGAAGGCTATCCTCGGTCTCCGCTCGTCACACCGAAAAATGCGATACGAAAAACCCCGCAGCGATGCGGGGTTTTTCTTTGCGCGCAGTCAACGCGCTTCGACGCGATCTGCCCCGAGTTGCGCATGCGCGTCATCGCTCGGTCATGGGCCGCGCCACTCCCTCGCTCTTCACTGGCGCCCGCCCTCGGCAGGGCCGCGCAACGTACCCAAATAGCGTTAACAGGCCCTAGTTTCATCGTGCGGGTTCTCTTGAGGAGCTGCATTCGTTGAGAGTGGAGGAGCGAACCCAATCGAAGTCGTCCGATAGCCAGGCATTCTCCGCTTCGCGAGACGAGTCGGCATCGCTCATGCGCCAAGTCGGTATCGCATCCGTTCGAGTTCGGGATGGTCTTGGTTTTCGCGCGTTGCGTACGAAAACAGCATGTTATGAAGATCGCACGCGGGTGAAATCGTTCTGACCCGCGAAATCGTATCGGCCCAAGGAGAATCGCGATGAACATGCTTCTGGAAGATTCCACGACGTCCAGCTTCCAAGATCCGGCGCTGTATTGGAACTTGGTGGCTTTGGATGTGAACCGTCTTGCGCATTCGCTCAAGGGCAGCCGTCAAGGCGGTCCTCCCATGAGCGCGCGCGCCTTGGGAATCGTGCATCTCGCGATGCACGATGCGTGGTTCGGTATCGTCGGCGCGCAACCGGGATTCGATACTTGGCTGACGCGCGGTGGGGCGAAGAACGACATCTTCCGGTTGCCTGCGGTACCGCCGGGCGCGGACCCCGCGCAGGCGCTCGCTGCGGCCGCTTATTCCGCGTTGCATGCGCTGTATATGTGGCCTGCCGGAGCCGGTAAGCCGAACGGCCATCAAGAAAACGCAGCCGGCCGCATCCTCGCTTTTCTGGGCAATCGCTTGGCCGCCGCGAGGCCGCGGCCCAACATCGCAGATGCGGGTTTTCAGTTCGGAGTCAAAGTCGCCCGTCGCATCGTTACCCTGATGGAAGTGCGCGCCGATGAGCCGGGCGTCGACGACTGTCTCCCGGGTGGGGTCAGTTATCTGCCGTCGCAGTTGCCCGGTAAGTTTCGGGAGGATCCGACCAACCCGATCATCTTCGTCGACAAGAACGGCGATGGCGTCGACGAGCCGCGACGGGATTTTCATGGGCCGTTCTATGGTGCCAGCGCAGCGCGTTTCGCCGCGCAACGTGCGCACATCAACGCCGAACCGCCGTCGCCATCGGCGACGGATGCGGAGTACATGCAATCGTACCGAGCGGTCTACGCGCTCGGCGGCGCAGCCGCGCTCAACACGACGCATCGTTCGCCGGACCAAACCGTATCCGGTTTGTATTGGGCGTACGACGGCGCCAATCTGCTGGGTACGCCGCCGCGGCTTTACAACCAGATCGTGCGCACCATTCTCGCGTCGAAGCGATTGCCGTCGCCGGATGCGGCCTACTCGCGTCAACATACCAACGAGTCCGTGCGACTACTGGCGTTGACGAACATCGCAATGGCCGATGCCGGCGTGTTCGCATGGGCCGAGAAATACCAATTCGAGTACTGGCGCCCACTTTCGGGCGTACGCGAACACGATCCGAACGCAGGGCCGTCGGGCAGCGCGAACCACGCTTCGCCGATCGTCGGCGACCCGTTCTGGACGGTTCTCGGTGCGCCTCGCACCAACACCAACGGAATTTCATTCAAACCCCCGTTTCCGGCCTACCCCTCGGGGCATGCCACATTCGGCGCAGCGGCGTTTCAGATGGTGCGCCGGTACTACGCGGCGCGAGACGGGGTCGCTCTCGATCCGCGAGGTGTCGACAACATCGCGTTCACGTTCGTCTCCGATGAGTTGGACGGACGCAGTCGCGAGCTCTATCAGAGTTATAAGGATGGATCGGCGATCACCGATCAGCCCGGGAATGTGCGGACGCGTGTGGTTCGTCGTTTCGACAGCCTGTGGGAAGCGATTCGCGACAACGGCTTGAGCCGCGTCTACCTGGGAGTGCATTGGCTGTTCGATGCTTTCGCGCGAAACGATGGTCTGAATGGCGATGTCGCCAACGACGGCAGCATCAGCTTGAAGTCCATCGCGGATGTCCATTACGCGACCACGGGCCAGCGCCTCGCCGACGATGGTGCGCTTTTGCAGAATTTGCCGATCGGAGGTGTGCCGCTAGGGCTGGAGATCGCGGACGAGATTTTCGACAGCGGCATGGCGAGGACACCGGTCGGAATGCAACCCAAAGCGATCCAGAAGCGGTATGCCTCGACAACGAGCCCTGGTGGGATCCGCACGCTGTCCAAGCGTATGGACGAGGCACCGGTGGATACTATCGAGGGTTTGACCGAATCGATCCGGTCGTGGTCGACGGCAGGCAAGACTACCGACACCAACATCCGCTGATCGAGTGCAGCGCGACGAAGGGGAACCCCGCATCCGTGCGGGGTTTTTCTTTGCGCCTCGCGTGCGCGGCCCCCATACGGATCGCCAGTGGCACGGGGCGCACTCCCGGCACTTGCCCCTTCGCCGCTTTCCGGCATGATCGCGATGGGGACGGCAGTTTGTCCGCACGGGCGCACGACACGGCCGGATGACTCAATAATCGGAGATCGCGATGATTCGTGGTATCACCACCGCGCAATGCGCGGGGCTGTTCGCGGCACTGTGCGCCGCGGCTTTTGCGTCCGCACCCGCTCAGGCGCAGGCGAAGAAAGAACCGTTCACCATCGAACGCAGTTGGCAGATTCAGCGCATCGGTGCGCCGACGGTGTCCCGCGATGGGCGGACCGTGATCGCGCCGGTCACGCGGTTCGCGATGGCCGAGGACAAAGCCTACGTCGATCTGTGGATTTGGAACGCCGACGGCAGCGGTCAACGCCGCTTCACCACCGATGCGGCGAACGAGGGTGCGCCCACGATCAGCCCGGACGGCAAACACGTCGCCTTCGTCTCGCAACGCGGCGACGACAAGGCCCCGCAGTTGTACGTGATGCCGCTGGGCGGCGGCGAAGCGCGGCGTTTGACGAAACTGGCGACCGGCGTGCAGAGCCCCAAGTGGTTCGCCGACGGCAAGCGCTTGGCCTTCGTTTCGCGCGTCTTCGCGGATTTGCCGTTGGACGAACAGGGCAAGCGTCTGGACGAACGCAAGGACCGCAAGATGACCGCGATGGTGTGGGACGGTGGCCCGGTGTCGGCGTGGGATCAGTATCTCGATGAGCGCCAGTTTCATGTGTTTTCGGTGGCCTTCGATGCCGCCGCCGATACCGCGGAATTGCCGGCCGTGCGCGCGTTGACGCAGCCGAGCGGCATGCAATTGCCGCGCAACGCGGTGCTGGGCACCGACGGTCAGTTCGCGATCTCGCCGGACGGCAAAGAATTGGCGTTCGTCGCCGATGCCGATCCCGCGATCAACAACAGCAATAACGACATTTTCGTCGTAGCGATCGCGGCCGACGGCGGCGGCGAAAAAACCACGCGCAATCTCACCGCCGGCAATCGCGCCAGCGACAGCGCGCCGCAATACAGCCCCGACGGCCGTTACCTGAGTTTCGTGCAGCAGCGCATCGAGGGCTTCTATGCCGATAAGGGCCGGTTGATGCTGCACGACCGTCGCGAAGGCGGAACGCGCGAATTGTTCGCCGATTGGGATCGCAGCGCGGGCGGTTTGGTGTGGGCGCGCGATAGCCGCCGTTTGTACGGCGCCATCGACGACGCCGGCACCGTGCGCGTGTACGAATTCCCCGTCGATCCCGCCGTCGGCGCCGCACCGCGCAAAGTCACCGCGAGCGCCTCGTTCGGCGGCCTCGCGACCAGCGACGACGGCCGTCTGTTCGGCTTGCGCGAAACCTTCATCGAGCCGCCGACCTTGGTGCGGATCGATGCCGCGAAAGGCCAAGCGACCAAACTCTCGACCATCAACGACGCGCTGCTGGCCGCGACCGATCTGGGCACGTACGAATCGGTCACGTACACGGGCGCGGACGGCCGCGACATCCAGATGTGGGTGAATTACCCCCCGGGTTTCGACAAATCGAAAAAGTACCCGTTCTTCATGCTGATCCACGGCGGCCCGCACAACGCGATCACCGACGGCATGGCGTTTCGCTGGAACGCACAGGTGTTCGGCAGTTGGGGTTACGTGACCGCGTGGCCGAATTTTCACGGCAGTTCCGGTTTCGGCCAAGCATTCGCCGATTCGATCAATCCCGAGTGGGCGGAGAAGCCTTATCGCGATGTGATCGTGGCGGCGGATTGGTTCGCGGCGAAGCCGTGGATCGATCGCGAGCGGATGGTGGCCGGCGGCGGTAGTTACGGGGGTTATCTGACGACGGTGTTGCTCGGTCGCGAACATCCGTTCAAAGCCTTGCTCGCTCATGCGGCGGTCTACAACCTCTACAGCCAGTACGCCGCGGATTTTTCGTCCGAAACGCCGCGCTTCGGCGGTTTTTGGGAGGGCGGCAATCGTGCCGTTTTAGAGCGCAATTCGCCGCACCTGGGCGCGGCGGCGTTCAAGACGCCGACGCTGGTCGTCCACGGCCAGAGCGATCTGCGCGTGCCGGTGAATCACGGCCTGGAGCTGTACCACACGCTGTTGAATCGCGGCGTGCCCAGCCGTTACGTGTACTACCCCAACGAGAATCATTGGGTGCTGAAGCCGCAGAATTCCGTGTTCTGGTATCAGCAAGTCAAGAAGTGGTTCGACGAGCGTAATCCGCCGAAGCAGTGAGATCGCTTCGGCCGTTCGCGCATCATTTGTTCAGCGCATCGTTCTTTTCGCGCCTCACGAAAAACCCCGCGATCGCTCGCGGGGTTTTTATTTGCGCGTCCAGCGCGTCGGATCAATGGCAGGTGGTGTAGCAGGAAATCGCGCCGAGTGCGTAATCGTCGGCCGCTTCGGTCCACTCGTCGCCGCAACCGCCGAGCTGCGAATTGTGGTCGCGGTTGCAGATGTCGTGATCGAGGCAATCCTGGTACCACGCGCCAAGGCCGTCGGCCGCGCCGCAACCCGCACCGCAGCGACCGGGGCACGAGCTCGCGCCGCAGCCATAAGCGACCGTTTTGCTTGTGTAGCCGTGCGTCGGGCAATAGTCGTGCGCGGACGAGCGATAGAACACGCGGTCGTTATCGCAGACATCGACGATCGCGTGCAGGTTGGTGAACGAATTACCGCCTTGGCCGGCGCAGGCGGCGATCACGATGTTACCTTGCGGGCGCGGCGCGGTCAGCGGGTTATCGTTCGATGTCGGCTGCCCCTGCGGCGAAATCGGCACGATGTTGTCGCGGCGCACGATCCAATCGCCCTCGAAGACGCGGCCCAGCGGCACTTCGGAATACATCTCGGCGAGGCGCCACAGGAAATCGTTCGATTTCGGCATGGCGCGCATATCGCCGCGCGTCGACAACTCGCGGCCGAGGGCATCGCGGAAACTGCGCAGCACTTCGCGATCGTTGTCGGCGATGACCACGCGATCGACGGCTCGCACGGTCATCGTGCCGGCGGCGTAATCCATCTCGTGATCGAGAATGCCGCCGTTGATTTCGAGGCGAATCGAGACGCGCGCGGGCGTGGCGCCGACGCTGGCGCGTTGGCCGGTCGCGGTCGTGCTTTGGGTGCGGAACGACATCGCGCCCACGGAGGTCGTCAGCGTGCCCGCGAGGTCGTCGTTACCCGCGGCGGCGATGCCGATTTTGCCCGGCAGCGCCGGGCGTTCGCTCGCTACAGCTTCGGGAACATCGGGTCCGGCGGCGATGGCGTCGTCGCTTCGAGCGACGGAAAACGTGAGCAAACAGGCGCACACGCTCGCCAGAGACAGCGATTTCAACGTCATGTTCATAGGGGCTTCCTTAGTCGGTTAGGCCGGGCGGAGACCTGTAAGGTCCCGAACGCGCCGCTCCCCTATGCGCCGTGTGCGGGGTCTTTTGTTGGGACGCCCGCGCCAACCGCAGTATGTACCTGTCTTCCCAGGACGGCCACCGTCCAATCTCCGGCGCATCGCCAGCCCACCGCCGCCGCCCCGCGGCCGCTTCGTCCCCGCCGCCGTCGCGACGATGGCGGAATCGCCGACGGCCGAATATGCTCGGCGGTTCATCACATCGCGACGAACGTATGGCAAGCGGAACGGGTTCTACGGTTCTTATCCTCGGCGGCGGCCACAATGGCTTGGTCTGCGCCGCTTATCTCGCTGCGGCGGGCATGCAAGTGCGCGTGTTGGAGCGACGCGGCATCGTCGGCGGCGCGGCGGTGACCGAGGAATTCCATCCCGGGTTCCGCAATTCCGTGGCCAGCTACACCGTCAGCCTGTTGAATCCCCGCGTGATCCGCGATCTGCGCCTGCAGGAACACGGCCTGCGCGTGGTCGAGCGCCCGTTCTCGAATTTCCTGCCACTGCCCGACGGGCGCGCATTCCGCCTCGGCGGCGAACAGGGCGCTGCCGATGTCGCGCAGTGGTCGAAGCGCGATGCCGAACGGCTGCCGCAGTACTACGCGATGCTCGATCGCGTGGTCGCCGTGCTGCGCGAGTTGATGCTGCGCACGCCGCCGAACCTGTCCGATCGTTTCGTGCTTGCCGATTGGCTGGGTTCGTATGCCGTCGCGAAACAACTCAAAACCCTGGACATGGCCGCGCGCCGCGATTTGCTGGATTTGTTCGCCAAGTCCGCCGGCGACATGCTCGACCATTGGTTCGAGAGCGAGCCGCTGAAGGCCGCGCTGGGCTGGGATTCGGTGGTCGGTAATTTCGCCAGCCCGTACACGCCGGGTTCGGCGTACGTGCTGCTGCATCACGTGTTCGGCGAAGTGAACGGCAAGACCGGCGCCTGGGGACATGCCATCGGCGGCATGGGCGCGATCACGCAAGCGATGGCGAAAGAATGCGCCGCGCGCGGCGTGCGCATCGACACCGACGCCGAGGTGGTGCGAGTGAACGTGAAAGGCGGCCGCGCGGTGGGCGTCGCGCTCGCCGACGGCACCGAAATTACGGCCGATCGCGTGATCGCCAACGTCAATCCGAAATTGCTGTACGAGCGTCTGGTGCCGCGCGAGGCGCTGGACGACGAGACCGCGGCACGGATCGCGCGCTATCGCTGCGGCTCGGCCACGTTCCGCATGAACGTCGCGCTGAGCGAGTTGCCGGATTTCGCCGCATCGCCCGGCACGCATCTGCAGCCGCACCATCAGAGCGGCATTCTGATCGGGCATTCGCTGCGCTATTTCGAGCAGGCGTATTTCGACGCGAAATCGAAAGAACACAACGCCGGCTGGGCGCGCAAACCCATCGTCGAGCTGGTGATTTCCTCCACCCTGGACGACACCTTGGCGCCGCCCGGGCAGCACGTCGCCAGCCTGTTCTGCCAACACGTGCATCCGGACGTAGACGGCGGCTGGGACGCGCATTGCGACACCGTGGCGAACCTGATGATCGACACCGTCGACGCCTGGGCGCCGAATTTCCGCCGCAGCGTGCTGGGCTACCAGGCGCTGTCGCCGCTGGATTTGGAGCGCACGTTCGGCCTGATCGGCGGCGATATCTTCCACGGCGCCCTGGGGCCGGACCAGTTGTTCTCGGCGCGGCCGCTGTTGGGGCAGGGCAACTATCGCGGCGCCGTGCCCGGGTTGTACCTCTGCGGCTCGGGCACGCATCCGGGCGGCGGCGTGACCGGTCTGCCGGGCCGGAACGCGGCGCGGGAGATTCTGCGCGATGCCAAGCTGGGGCCGAAGCCGGATTGAGCGCGCGCCCGATAGCCCGAATCTGGGTTTCCTGAACTTCCAAGTGTTGTTTTGCACTGCAGCGTGCGTTGCCCTAACGATTCCTTCACGATGCCCGCGCATCCCGACGTGGGGGAGGGAGCAAGCCCGTTACCGGCCTAGCCGGTGCGGGCTTTTTTATGGCCGAACGAATCGTGTCGGTCCGGTATTCGGATACTGCCCGTCGCGATCGCCGCGCATGAATCGTCGGCGCTGCGATCGCATTCTTCGATCGCAATGCTGATCGCCGCGCTTCGATCATCCTGGCATCGTGCCAGCGTGCGCTCGGCGCGATGAGCGTCGAAGCTACGACGCAGGCGATCCGCGCGATGGAATGCCACAATTCGACGATGCCCGCTCGCCTCGACGACCCGCAGACGCACGCCATCGCAGAACGCGCGCTCGCGCGTTTGCGCGCCGTATCGCCCGAACACGCGCGCGCGCTCGAAACGCCACATGTCGCCGAGGCCTGCGCCGCGGTCGCCATCGTCAGCGATTTCGCGCTCGAAACTTTGCTGCGACAACCGGCGCTGCTCGCGCGCCTGGCCGAGGACGACGGCGCATCGTCGCTGCCGCTACCGGCATTGACGCTCGATGCGCAGGCCGAATGGCCGTCGTTGCTGCGCCGCTATCGTCATGCCGAATGCGTGCGCTTGATCTGGCGCGATACGCACGGTTTGGACACGCTGGACGACACCTTGGCCGCGACGACGCGCTTGGCCGAGACGTGTTTGCGGCTCGCGCTCGATGCGCTCGAACCGAGTTTCGCGCAGCGTTTCGGCACGGTGCGCGATGCGAACGATGCGCCGCTGCGCCTGGTGGTGTTCGCGCTGGGCAAACTCGGCGGCGGCGAGCTGAATTTCAGTTCGGATATCGATTTGGTCTACGCCTACGCGAGCGAAGGCGAAAGCCGGCCCGAAGACGGACGCAACGCGCGCGCCTTGGCGGCGGAGGATTATTTCGCGCGGCTCGGTCAGCAACTGGCCAAGCTGCTCGACGAAACGACGGCCGAAGGCTTTTGCCATCGCGTCGATCTACGCCTGCGACCGTTCGGCAGCGCCGGTCGGCTGGCCTTGTCGTTCAACGCGCTGGAGCAGTATTTCCAGCGCGAGGGCCGCGATTGGGAACGCTACGCCTGGCAAAAAGCGCGGCCGGTAGCCGGCGATCTCGACGCGGGCGAACGCTTTCTGCAGACGCTGCGGCCGTTCGTCTATCGGCGTTATCTGGATTACGGCGCGCTGGATGGTTTGCGCGAGATGAAAGCCACCATCGCCGCCGAAGTCGCGCGCAAGGATATGGCGGACGACATCAAGCGCGGCCCCGGCGGGATTCGCGAGATCGAATTCCTGGCGCAGGCCTTGCAGTTGATTCGCGGCGGACGCGAACCCGCGCTGCGCGAACGGCGCTTGCAGCCGGCGTTGCGCGCGCTGCGCGATGGCCGCCACCTCACCGACGACACCGCCGCGCGCCTGATCGAGGCGTATCGTTTTTTGCGCAGGCTGGAAAATCGCCTGCAAATGCTGCGCGACGCGCAAACGCAGCGATTGCCCGAGGATGCGCAGGATCGCGCACGCATCGCGCAGGGCCTGGGATTCCGCGATTGGGATGCGCTCGACGATGCGTTGCGCGCGCATCGCGCGTACGTGTCGCAGGAATTCGACGCGCTGCTGGCCGTGCGTCGTCGCGAAGCGCCATCCGACGACTTGACCGTGTATTGGCGTGCCTTGCGCGACGACGACCCCGCCGCGCAGGTGCGCCCCGACGCCGAGCGCGCCGATGCGTTGGCCGCGGCGGGCTTCGACCGCGCCGACGAATCGCATCGCGCGTTGCGCGACTTCGCGCGGGCGCCGAGCGTACGCGAGGCTTCCGACGCCACGCGTTCCCGACTCGACCGACTGATGCCCGTGCTGCTCGGCGGCATCGCCGCATCCGCGGCGCCGTCGTTGGCGCTGCGCCGCGCCTTGGCGATGTTCCAGACGATCCTGCGCCGCGCCAGTTATCTCGCGCTGCTCGACGAACAGCCCGCCGCGCTCACTCGCTTGATCGACGTGCTCGCGCGCAGTGCCCTGTTGGGCGAACGGCTCGCCGCGCATCCGCTGCTGCTGGACGAATTGCTGGACGCGCGCGCGGTCGGGCCCTTGCCGCGATGCGAGGAGTTCGACGCCGCGATTCGCGCGGCCGCGCACGAGGACGATTCCGAAGCCGCTTTATTCGCTTTGAACGAAGCGCGGCAGGCGTTGGCGTTCCGGGTCGGTCTGGCGACGTTGGATCGTCGGCAACCCGCCGAAGACAGCGCGCGGCAATTGGCGTGGCTGGCCGACGCTATCGTGCGCGCGGTATACGCGCTCGCCTTGCGCGAATTGCAGGCCCAGCACGGAGCGGTGCCCGATCTGCGATTCGCGGTGTTGGGCTACGGCAGCTTGGGCGGGAAAGAACTCGGCTTCGGTTCCGATCTGGATCTGGTGTTTCTGTACGACGCGCCCGCCGATGCCGTGTCCGCCGGCCCACGGCCGCTGGACGCCCCGCGCTGGAGCGCGCGCCTGGCGCAGAAGATCGTGGCCTTGCTCGGCACGCCGACCGGCGCCGGGCATCTGTACGACATCGATGTGCGCTTGCGTCCCGACGGCGCCAAAGGTCTGCTGGTCAGCACGCTCGCCAGTTTCGAGGACTATCAACGCCATCGTGCCTGGACTTGGGAACATCAAGCCCTGGTCCGCGCCCGCGCCGCCGCCGGCGACGACGCGCTGTGCGCCGAATTCGAACGCGTACGCGCCGAAACGCTGTCGCAAACGCGCGATCCCGAAACACTGCGCAACGACGTGGCGGCGATGCGCGCACGCATGCGCGCCGAACTCGATCGTTCGACCGAGACGCGCTTCGATCTCAAACAAGGCGCGGGCGGCTTGGTCGATCTGGAATTTCTGCTGCAGTACCTCGTGCTGCGCGATGCGCATGCGCATCCTGCGCTGCTGACGCCGCGCGATACGCCGGGGTTGATCGGTGCGGCGGCGGCGGACGCTGCGTTGAGCGCCGATGTCGCCGTCGAGTTGCGGCAGGCGCATCGTGCGCTGCTGCAGGACGGCTTGGCTTGCACCTTGGATGGACGCGCGCGGTTGGTCGCGCACGAAGGCGCGGCGTCGGATCGTGCCGCCTCAAGTCGTGCCGCGTATGGCGACGCCATCGCGCTGGCGTTCGCGAACGTGTTCGGACAGAGTTGATCGCGCCATCGAAGCCAACCCGCTCTACCGAGCCTCGCGCGATGGCGCTCTCGCGTTGACGGCCCGTTCAGCGCTCGTCCCCATCGAGGCGACGTCGATGAACGCAACGCGGTCCGACCCGCGCGGCGAAGGTTGCGCCGTCGTGCAGTCCGGGTATCCTGCATCCACCCGCGACGCACCGTGTCGCATCCCCCACTGGAGGCCGTATGTCGAACGCCCGTTCCGCCAATCCCGACGAACTGGTCGAAGACGCCAAAGACGTGTTGGAAGACGTCGAAGCGTTGCTCGAAGAAGCATCCACCGCGACCGGCGAACGCGCGCAGGCGCTGCGCAAGCGCGCTGCGGAAGCGCTGGACCGCGCCAAGAATCGTTTGCAGGACGCGCAAGGCGCCGTGCGCGACAGCACCCGCAAAGCCGCCCGCGCCACCGACGACTGGGTTCACGAGAACCCGTGGGGCGCGATCGGTATCGCCGCCGGCGTCGGCTTCCTGGTCGGTTTGTTGGTTTCCCGTCGCTGACGGACCGATCGGTGGCGTCTCCGCTCATCGATAGTCTGCGTCGTCTCGGCGCGACCACGTCCAAACTGCTGCTGTCCCGCGCCGAGTTCGCATCGCTGGAACTCGCCGAGGCGCGGGTGCAGCTCGTGCGGTGGTTGGTGTTGGCGTTGCTCACCACCGCATTGCTGGTGTTGGCGCTGATCGCAGCGTCCGCGCTGTTCGTGGTGCTGCTGTGGCCGGCGTTGGGCTGGGTCGCCTTGGCGATCGTGTTGCTGGCGTACGCGCTGGCCGCGCTCGTCTTGGGGCTGCGCTTGCGGCGCGAAATCGCCGAAGCGCCGCCACCGTTGTCCGAAACCCTGCGCCAACTCGCGCAAGACCGCGATGCGTTCGCCCGACGCGAGACTCCGGCGCCCGCCGAGTCCGCGCCGCCGCGCGAGCCGTTCCGATAGTAGTCCCGCGCCGACAGCCCGTGCCGATAGGATCCGCCCGATGAGCAAAGACCGCGAACTGCGCCGGATGCGCATGGATCTGCTGCGCACGCGCGCGACGTTGGAGCGCGCCGATGTCGCCGACGCGCTGCAAGCCCTGCGCGACGCCGCCGGGCGTTTGCGCACGGCCACGACCACGCTCAAAGGGTTGGGATCGTTGGTGAGTACGCTGAGCGGACGCGGCGGCGGTCTCGCCGGCTTCGCGGCGCGTGAAGCGCGCGCGCGCGGCGCCCGCGGAATGCTCGCGACCGTCGTCGATCAAGCCATGCGTCGGCCGTGGTTGGCGGCGTTGGCGCTGAAAGGTCTGCGTTCGTTCAAGCGTCGTCCTGCCGTCGCGGTTGCGGTGGTGGTCGGCGTGACCGTGGCGACGCTCGTCGCGCGGCGGCGTCGCGACCCGTCGGACGATATGTTCAGTGCGCCGATGGGTTGAGCGCTCGCTCGAAGCGCATAGAGCCTGTTCAAAATCTTCCAGCGGGGGTGTCGCCCCCCTTCTCCCCGCAAGCGGGAAACATGCCTTTTCCCTTCTCCCCGCAAGCGGGGAGAAGGTGGCGCAACGCGCCGGATGAGGGGCAGGCGTTACGCTTGATTCGCGTGCTTCCAACCGTGCGCATCA
>JAGNNB010000427.1 GCA_017990865.1 Lysobacteraceae bacterium | reverse complement strand
TCGGGCGCCACGCCCGGGGGCAGTTGTAAACTAAACGTGAAACAGCCGCAAAGTGCCGCTGGTCCGGATGACCGGCGACAGGGCAGGCCGCAATCGTCTTCTGTCTCGCGCGAGCGAGCGCCGGCTGCGGTTGGAGACGCCTTTCGGTCGATCGCCGAACCGTTCGTCGGAGCGCCGAAAAACGCCCGTAGTCGGCTCGCGTTCGAATCCGCGCCGCAGCGAGCCTCTATAGTGTCGCGATGCAAAAACGCCTCCGCCCCGTCTCCCGCCCCCTCGCCCATTCCGCCCTGATCGCGCTCTGCCTCTGCACCCAGGCCTGCGCGCAATCCACGCCCGCGCAGGCCGTGGCCGAAGGCCGCGCGCCGCTGCCTTACGTCGCCGGCCCGCAAGACCCACCGATCCCGCCCCTGCCCGCGCTGCGCGATGCGCTGTACGCCATCGAGCAGGGCCGCGAGCCGCCCGCACCGCTGCCGCTGGGGCAACCGTTGTCCGGCTGGTTCGAGTTCGCGACGCTGCGGCGCGATCTCGACGGCCTGTCCAGCGAACAAGGTCAGGCCTTTCTGAGCCGCTATCGCGACCAGGTGGTCGCCCAGGTATTCCGCGAAGCCTGGCTGGCCGTACTGGCGAAGCGCGAAGACTGGCCGAGCTTCCGCGCGGCATGGTCGCCCGCGATCAAATCCACCGCCCTGCGCTGCGCCGAATTGAATGCGCGTCAGGCGTTGGGTGAGGCCGATGCGCGCTGGGTGGCGGATGCGCAGGCGATTTGGCGCGGTGCCGGCAAAGCGCTGCCGGGCGACTGCGATGCGCCGATGGCGATCCTTGCGGCGAAAGGTGGGCTTGAGCCCGCCCTACGCTGGGAGCGCATCGAGAAAGCCGCCGCCGAATGGCAGCCCGCGGTGATGCGCGCCGCAGCCCGCGGCCTGCCCGCCGACGAGTTCGCGCTGGCCAACGATTACGCCGCGTTTTTTGAATCGGCGCACGACCGCGCGCTGAACTGGCCGAAGACGCCGCGCAGCCGGTTGATCGCCTCGCACGCGCTGGCGAGGTTGGCGAAATCGCAACCGCTGTCCGCCGAAACCGTGATGCCCAAATTCGCCTACGCGCTGGGCATGAACGACGAAGAGCGCGGCCGCGTGCTGTATCAGGCCGCGACGTGGACGGTGGCGTCCTACGGCCCCGACTCCGCGCGTCGTTTGAACGCCGTGCCCGACGTGGCCTACGACGAAAAACTGCACGAATGGCGCGTGCGCGAAGCGATGGCGCGTTCGGATTGGTCGGCCGCATTGACCGCGATCCGCAAGATGGGGCCGACCCAGCGCGCCGATTCGCGTTGGCAGTACTTCGAAGCGCGCCTGCTGGAAATCGCCGGGCAACGCGAGGCGGCCGCCGCGCTGTATCGCGAAGCGGCGAAAAAGCCCGAATTCCACGGTTTTTTGGCCGCCGATCGCGCCGGGGCGCCGTACGCGCTGTGTCCGATCGAACCGAAGCCCGATTACACCGCGAAGACCGACGTCGCGCGCGACCCGGCGATGGTGCGCGCGATGTTGCTGTACAAACTCGATCGCGAAGGTTGGGCGGTGCGCGAATGGGACGAGGCGCTGTCGCGATTCGATGCGAACAAGCGCCGCTTGGCGGTGGAAGTAGCACAGGACAACGGCTGGTTCGATCGCGGTGTGTTCGGTTTGGTCAACGTGGGCGGTCAGCGTTATCCCGACGAATCGCGGCTGTACACGCTGCGCTTCCCGCTGCATCACGACGGCACGATCCGACGCGAGGCGTCGAAACACAATATCGACCCGACCTGGGTGGCTGCGGAAATTCGCGCCGAAAGCGTGTTCAATCCGCGCGCGCGTTCGCACGCCGATGCGCGCGGTTTGATGCAAGTGCTGCCCAGCACCGGCGCCGGGCTGGCGAAACGGCTCGGCCTGCCGTGGAACGGCGGCGGCGATCTTTACGATGCGGACACCAACATTGCGCTCGGCACCGCGTATTTGCGCGAGATGGAAGACAAATACGGTCAAACCTACATCGCCATCGCCGCCTACAACGCCGGCCCCGCGCCGGTCGCGCGCTGGCGGACTCAACGGCCGGATATGCCCGCGGATTTCTGGATCGAAACGATCAGCTACAAGGAAACCCGCGATTACGTCGCGCGGATTCTCGCTTTCAGCGTGATCTACGATTGGCGCTTGAACCGCAGCGCGATGCCGGTGACCGAACGCCTCGCGGGCCGCACCGTCGACACGCGCAAACAATTCGTCTGCCCCACGCCCGACCCGCCGCCATCGCCCGCCGCATCGGCGCCGCCGTCGCCACCGTCGCAGAAGCCGCCCGCGGCGAACGAACGCCGCTGAGACATCGACGATACGCGCGACGATCTTGCGACGAATCGACATTTCATTGGAATCCATCGCATGCACATCGACCCGCCGGGCATCGCGCCGCATCCGCTGCTGATCGATCCGCAGCCGAGCTATCTGGACGGTTGGCGTTGGATGGTCGGCGAAGACGCCGCACTCGTCGCGGCGTCGGTCGCGGGCGATCTGTTCTTTCGCGATCCCGAGGGCCGCGTGCATTGGATCGACACCGGCGCCGGCAGCGTGGAAACGGTCGCCGACGACGTCGCTTCGTTCGCGCGCAAATTGCTGACCGCCGAGTTCAGCGGCGATTTTCTGCTGGAAAGCGCGGTGAACGACGCCCTGCGCGCGCATGGTCCGTTCGGCGCGGGTCGCTGCTTGGGCTTCAAAAAACTACCGGTGTTCGGTGGCGATTACGGCGGCGCCAATCGCGTGCCGATGTCCGCGAACGAACATTTCGCCTTCACCGGCCATGTCCATCGCAAGATCGACGGTTTGCCGGATGGCACTGCGGTCGAGCTGGACACTTTGTAAGCGCGATGCGCATCGCCGACGCGCTTGCATTAGCATGACCGGCATTCACACCAGAACGGAGAACGCCCGATGGGCCTGATCGACGCTATGCTCGGCCATGCCGGCGAAAAGCCGGTGGAGAGGATCGAGGAAGAATTCGCGCCGTTGCTCGCGCCGGGAGAATCGCTGCAGCGCGCGTTCTCCACCATCCGCGACCTGATCGTATTCACCGACCGCCGCGTGGTGTTGGTCAACAAGCAAGGCGTGACCGCGAAGAAGACCGAATACCGCAGCATTCCGTATCGCGCGATCACGATGTTCTCGCTGGAGACCGCCGGCCATTTCGATCTCGAAGCCGAATTGCGGATTTGGCTGTCCGGCCAACCCGCGCCGATCGAATTGCATCTGGGCCGCGGATCGGGCGCGCAAGCGATCGTGTCGCTGTTGGCGCAGCACGCATCGAAATAACCCAACGCCCATCCGTAGAGCGGAGCGCAGCTCCGCTGAATTCTCGCCTCAAAGGC
>JAGNNB010000426.1 GCA_017990865.1 Lysobacteraceae bacterium | reverse complement strand
ATCCTGCGCGACCCCGACGTGAAGGCGATCTTCGTCAACATTTTCGGCGGCATCGTCCGCTGCGACATGATCGCCGAGGGCATCATCGCCGCGGTGAAGGAAGTCGACGTGAAGGTGCCGGTGATCGTGCGCTTGGAAGGCACGAACGTCGAAGCCGGCAAAGCAATGCTGAAAGACTCCGGTCTCGCCATCATTCCCGCCGACGACATCAACGACGGCGCGAAGAAGGCAGTGGCGTCGGTCAAGGCCGCTTAATTCCGAACCTCCCTTCTCCCGCTCGCGGGAGAAGGTGCCCGAAGGGCGGATGAGGGCAGGCGCTGGCCGACAGGCCACACCCTCATCCCAACCCCTCTCTCGCACTTGCGGGAGAGGGGCTTCAACACCCAAGGATTCCAATCCCATGTCCGTTCTCGTCAACAAGAACACCAAACTCATCGTCCAGGGCTTCACCGGCCAACAGGGCACCTTCCACGCGCAGCAGATGCTCGACTACGGCACCAAAGTCGTCGGCGGCGTCACCCCGGGCAAAGGCGGCACCGAACACATCGGTCTGCCGGTCTTCAACACCGTGCGCGATGCGGTGAAGGCCACCGGCGCCGACGCTTCGGTCATCTACGTGCCGCCGCCGTTCGCGGCCGACGCCATCCTCGAAGCCGCCGACGCGGGCATCCGGGTCATCGTCTGCATCACCGAAGGCATTCCGGTCCTCGACATGCTGCGCGTGAAGAACACGCTGAAGGGCTATCCCGACACCGTGCTGATCGGCCCGAACTGCCCCGGCGTGATCACCCCCGGCGAATGCAAGATCGGCATCATGCCCGGCCACATCCACATGCCGGGCAAGATCGGCATCGTCTCGCGCTCCGGCACGCTCACTTACGAAGCCGTGAAGCAGACCACCGACGCCGGCCTCGGCCAGTCCACCTGCATCGGCATCGGCGGCGACCCGATCAACGGCACCAACTTCATCGACGCGCTGAAGCTGTTCCAGGCTGACCCGCAGACCCAGGGCATCATCATGGTCGGCGAAATCGGTGGCAGCGCCGAGGAAGAAGCGGCCGAGTTCATCTCGAAGCACGTCACCAAGCCGGTGGTGAGCTTCATCGCCGGCGCCTCCGCGCCGAAGGGCAAGCGCATGGGCCACGCGGGCGCGATCGCCTCCGGCGGCACCGGCACCGCCGAAGGGAAATTCGCCGCCCTGGAAAAGGCCGGTGTGACCACCGTGAAGTCGCCGGGCGATCTCGGCGCGGCGATCGCGAAGCGGTTGGCGAAGTAAACTTCTTGCAGTACGCATCCACGAAAGGCCGCCGCGTGCGGCCTTTCGCTTTTGAGGAGAAACCATGACCGCATCCCTCCGCATCGCTCTTGCCCAATTCGATTTTCCGGTCGGCGCGGTCAAGCAAAACGCCGAGCGCATCGCGACGATGATCGCGGAGGCGCGCGACGAATACGGCGCCGATATCGTGATGTTTCCGGAACTCGCGCTGTCCGGGTATCCGCCGGAAGATTTGCTGCTGCGGCCGAGCTTCCTGCGCGATTGCGCCGAAGCGATCGAAACCGTCGCTGCGGGAACGGCAGGTATCGTCGCCGTGGTCGGATGGCCGCAAGCGGCAGGTAGCGTGGTCTATAACGCCGCCAGCGTGCTGCGCGACGGCAAAATCGAACGCACGTACCGCAAACGCGAGCTACCGAATTACGCGGTGTTCGACGAGCGTCGCTATTTCGACGTGGATCCGGATCGCGAGGATTGCGTATTCGAGGTGAAGGACGTGCCGGTCGGGCTGATCATCTGCGAAGACCTGTGGTTCGCCGAGCCCATCGCCAGCACCGTGCGCAACCGCGCGCAGTTGGTGCTGGTGCCGAACGCATCGCCGTTCGAGCGCGACAAACACGCGCAACGCGACGCATTGATGGCGCAGCGCGCGACCGAAACTGGGGCGGCCATCGCGTATCTGAATGTCGTCGGCGGGCAGGACGCGTTGGTGTTCGACGGCGCGAGCGTGGTCGCGGATGGCGATGGCACCGTGCACCCAGCGGCGGCCGCGTTCACCGAACAATGGCTGGTGGTGGATTACGACGCCGAAGCGCGTCGATTCGCGCCGGTGCAATGGCAGGACGACGGCGACGAAAGCCGCGATGCGCTGGCGTGGCGCGCGATCGTGCGCGGCATTCAAGATTATTGCCGCAAAAATGGCTTCTCGAAGACGTGGTTGGGCCTATCCGGTGGCGTCGATTCGTCGATGGTGCTGGCGCTCGCGGTCGATGCGCTGGGCGCGGACAATGTGACTGCGGTGCGCATGCCGTCGCGCTACACCGCCGAGTTGTCGAACGATTTGGCCGAGGAGCAATGCATCGCGCTCGGCGTGAAGATGTTGACGGTGCCGATCGAAAAACCGTTCCAAGGCTATTTGGACGCGCTGAGCGAGGTCTTCGCGGGCAAAGCGGTGGATGTGACCGAAGAGAATCTGCAATCGCGCGCGCGCGGCGCGATGCTGATGGCGCTGGCCAACAAGCTCGGCGGCCTGTTGCTGACCACCGGCAACAAAAGCGAGTACGCGGTCGGTTACGCCACGATCTACGGCGATATGTGCGGCGGCTACGCGCCGATCAAAGACCTCTATAAAACCGAAGTGTTCGCCTTGTCGCGTTGGCGCAACACCGTCGGCGGCGCGCCGGTCATTCCTCCTGCGGTGATTTCGCGCCCGCCCACGGCGGAACTGCGCGACAACCAGAAAGACGAAGATTCGCTGCCGCCTTACGATGTGCTGGACGCGATCCTGCTGCGGCATGTCGATCAGGAACAGTCGCGCGAGGAGATCGTTCGCGCCGGGTTCGATGCGGCGACGGTCGACAAGGTGTTGCGTCTGGTGCGGATCAGCGAATGGAAACGGCATCAAGCCGCGCCGGGGCCGAAAGTCTCGCGCCGCGCGTTCGGACGCGAACGCCGCTACCCGATCACCAACGGATATTCGGCGTAGGGCGGGCCCCTGGCCTGCCGCTGGTCGGAGGTCGATCAATCTTCAACGAAAAAGCCGACGGAGCGACCGTCGGCTTTTCTGGATCCGCGCAACGATGCGGACTCAATCGTCGTCGTTGTCGATCGCCGACTTCTCGCTGGCGAACGGGTTGAGCTTGCGGAAGTTCGACGGGTAATCCGGCCATTCGCCGGAGAGCCAGGGATGTTTGGCGTCGGTCCGCTGCAATTGCTGACGCGCGCTGTCGGCCAAGCCGGTATTGCCCAATTGCGTATAGGCCTCGCCCAGCACCGCGATCGCGTCGCCCTCGAATTTGCTTTGCGGATAGGTGTCGAGCAGGTAGCGCGCGCGTTCGGTGGCGGCGACCCAGGCGTTGCGGCGCAGGTAGTACAGCGCGGTTTCGATTTCGTGGCGCGCGAACAG
>JAGNNB010000425.1 GCA_017990865.1 Lysobacteraceae bacterium | reverse complement strand
GATGCAGGCTTCTTCCTTGACGAAGACTTCGGCGGTGCCGATTTCGCGAAAACCCGCCGCGACGAGCATACGCCTGGACGGCAGATTGCGCGCGTCGGCGTCGGCACGGATGCGCTCCAGCGCAGGCTCGCCGGACAGCAGGACGAAGACCGCGCGGATCGCGTTGCGCGCGACGCCCCGCCCCTGCGCCGACGGCGCGACGGTGATCGCGATTTCGGCTTCGCGACGATCGTGCGACAGCCACAGGCCGATATCGCCGAGCAAGCGGTCCGTCGGCGTATCGGCAATAGCGAGCCGAACCCAGCGACCGGGTTCGAGCGCGCTGCGATTGTTCTGTCCGCGCAGGAAAGCGAGCGCCCTCGCCTCGTCCATCGGCTGCCACCCTTGGTAGCGCGCGACCTGCGGGTCGCTGCGGTAAGCGTGAAAATCCGCGAGGTCGCTTTCGCGCAATGCGCGCAGGCGGATGCTGTCGATGGCGATGCCATCGATGGCGGCGCGATGGATCGCGGCGACCGCGCGCTCGGTCGAGCCTGCCTGCGCGACCTGCCCCGCGATCATGCCGCGGGCCGTTCCAGCACGAAGATGTGTTCGCTGCAGGGCTCGCCTTTGTACTCGGCATCGACGGTTTCGACCAGGCGCATGCCGACGCCCTCGAGCATGCGGATGCAGGCGGTGTTGCGGGGATCCACACCCGCGACCACGCGCTGCGCCAGGGTGTGCGCGAACAACAGGCCGACCAATGCCGCCGTGGCTTCGCGCGCCAAGCCGAGGCCTTGCGCCTCGGGATGCAATGAAACGCCGAACTCGGCCCAGCGCGCGTCGGGTGCGAGCCAGACGCCGAAATCGCCGATCAGCCGGTCGTCGTCCAGCGATGCGATGCCGAGCTGCGCCCACTCGCCGGGTTCGAGCTGCGCATCACGACCGTTCTCGCGCAGGAAGGCCATGGCCTCGTCTTCCGACATTGTCTCCCAGCCTTGATACCGCGCCACCTCCGCGTCGCCGCGATAGGCATGAAACGCGCGGAAATCCGAGGGGCGCAAACGGCGCAGACGCACGCGTTGCGAACTGTGCGGCAGATATTCGAACATGCCCATGCGCGATGCCGACTCAGTCTTTTTTCTGTGGGACACGCCGCACGGCGCCCACCGGATTACGCGGATCGCTGCCGCCGCGCACTTCGCCGCTGCGTTTGTCCCATTCCACCGTTTGCAGATTGCCCCAGGCGTCGCTGGAACGGCGGCCATCGGCGTTGTCCTTCGGCGAAACGACGGTATGCCCCATCGCGCGCAACGCGGCAACGACATCGTCGGGCAACGCATCGCGCTCGATGCCGATGGCGTCGGGCGTCCATTGGTGGTGGTAGCGCGGCAGCGCGGCGACGGACTGCGCGTCCAAGCCGTCGGCGTAGCCCAGCGCGCCCAGCAACACCATCGTGATGATGCGGCTACCGCCGGGCGTGCCCAGCACCGCGACGCGATCGTTCGACTCCATGAACGTCGGCGTCATCGAACTGAGCATGCGCTTGCCGGGTTTCGGCGCGTTGGCGTCGTAGCCCATCACGCCGAACGCATTGGGCGTGCCGGGTTTGAGCGCGAAATCGTCCATCTCGTTGTTGAGCAGCACGCCGGTGCCGGGCGGGATCAAACCCGAGCCGTACAGCAGATTCACCGTTTGCGTGCCGGCGACGCGATTGCCGTGGCGATCGATGATGGAGAAATGCGTGGTGTCCTCGTCTTCCATCGGCGTTTGCTCGCCCGACAGCAGATCGCTGGGCGTCGCTTTGCCCGGATGGATGCCCGCGCGCAAACCGGCGGCGTAATCGGCGCTGGCGAGCGTGCGCATCGGAATCTTCACGAAATCCGGGTCGCCCAGATAGAACGTGCGGTCGCGGAACGCGCGGCGCATCGCCTCCACGGTGAGATGCACGCGCTGCGCGGGCGCAAGCTTGGCGAGATCGTAGGGTTCGAGAATCTGCAGCATCTGCGCCAGCGCGATGCCGCCGGACGACGGCGGCGGCGCGGTGACGATTTTCCAACCGTCGTATTCGAAACGCAGCGGCGCGCGTTCGCGCACGCGGTAGCCGGCCAGTTCTTCGGCGGTCCACTCGCCGCCTTCGGCTTTTACGCCGGCCAATATTTCGTTGGCCGTTTCGCCGCGATAAAACCCGTCGTGGCCTTTTTCGGCGAGCAGTTCGAGCGTGCGCGCCAAATCCGGCTGGCGAAAAATCTCGCCTTCCTTCAATGCATCGCCGTCGGCGAGAAACACCGCGCGGGTACCGGGATAGCGCTCCATCACCGCGGCGCGCTGCGCGTAACCTTGCGACATCCGCGCGTAGACCGGGAAACCGTCGCGCGCGATGCGGATGGCCGGCGCGAGCGTGATTTTCAGTGGCAACTTGCCGTAGGTCTTCGACAGATGGACCAAACCCGCGGGCAAGCCGGGAATACCGGCCGACCACGGCCCGTTGGTCGCGCGATCGCGATCGAATCCGCCGTTCGCGTCGAGAAAACGCGCAGGCGTCGCGGCGATCGGCGCGGTCTCGCGCGCGTCGATGAAGATGTCCTTGCCGGTGCGCGCGTCGTGCAGCAGGAAAAACCCGCCGCCGCCGAGGCCCGAGGAAATCGGCTCCACCACCGACAGCACCGCCGACACCGCGACCGCGGCGTCGAAGGCGTTGCCGCCCTTGCCCAGAATTTCGATGCCCGCCTCGCTGGCGAGCGCGTGCGCGCTGGCGACGATGGAGGCTTGCGGCGCGACGACTTTCGCGCGCGAGGCTTTCGTCGCCGTCGCATCCGAACGCTCGCCGTCCGCGGCGATGGACGGCATCGTCGCCACGCAGACGAGGGCCGCGCCGACAAGCAATTCGACCAAGAATGCGGACAGCCCGACGCGAAGCCGCGCCGTCGATCGATGGGGATGCCGAGTCATGCCGTCTCCTGCTGCAATCGCTGGAATTTCGCGAACAGCGCGTCTTGCGATTCTGGATGCGTCGGGTCCGGATCGATGCATTCGACCGGACACACCGATACGCATTGCGGTTCGTCGAAATGACCGACGCATTCGGTACACAGCGCCGGGTCGATGACGTAGATGCTGTCGCCCTGCGAGATCGCGCGATTCGGGCACGCCGGTTCGCAGACGTCGCAGTTGATGCAGAGATCGTTGATTTTCAGCGACATGATGCGGGGGCTCGGCGCCGCGAACGGCGCGCTGTCGCGCGAGGCGTCAGGATCGACGCGGCGGATCGTTATCAGACCCACCGCGTCGGAACGATTACGCGATTCGCGGGCTCACTTCGCTTCGATGAAGACGTAGTTGACGCCGGAAGCGGCGACGGCGGCTTTCACGCGTTCGCTGTCCTCGGGCTTGCCGATGAACACCAATTTCACGCCTTTGAGC
>JAGNNB010000424.1 GCA_017990865.1 Lysobacteraceae bacterium | reverse complement strand
CCGCATGACGGATCACGTACGACGGATGACGCCATCGAATATCCGTCGACACTCATCGCACCACGCAGCCGGCTCCGCGATCGAAGTCGCAGCGACTCGACGAAAACCTATGTCGAAATTGGACTCACAGCGATTGAGCCGATTTCGTCTTTCCGGCGGTTTTCAACAGCCGGAAAGACGCCTAAAAATTGACCGACCGATTTTGAGATAGGTTTTAGAGCCTGTTTAAAATCGTCGCGTGCGCCATGGTCATGACTACAGCCCTGTTTTTCGACAGCCTTTCGCATTCCATCGCGGCTCCACGAATCGACGGCATTCCGGGAGTCGACATCACAGTTCGATCGCACGAGACGATCGCAGGCTGCACGAACAGCGTCCCAATCTGGACAACAGAATAGATGGCGATCTAGTCTCGCTCAGCGTCGGACGCGAGCGATAACGCGGCGCGGCGCACCTCTCGGCGAGATCGCCGAGGTTGTCCATGCAATTTCAAAGGAGTGAACCTTATGTCCCGCATCACCGCAGCGCTTGCGATCGTTCTGCTGAGCCTGGCCGGCGCGAACGGCGCACAAGCGCGTCAACTCGGCAGCGTCGGCGTCATCAACATCGGTCCCTGGGAGCCCGACTTCGACGGCGGTTTCATGGTCTGCACCGCCAATCTTCGCAAGCCGAATCCGAATGCGCCGCCGACCTGGCTCTATCATTCGGTGCAAGCGAATAACGCGGCCGTCTGCTTCTCGCAAGTGTCGCAGATGCAATCGCAAGGCTGGTCGCCGAACCCGAACCCCGGCACGGGCGTCTGCAACTGCTACGGCGGTTTCCATGGCGCCGCGATCTTCTCCGGCAACGGCGGCGGCCCTGCCGGCGAAGCGCCGCTCTCGCAGGAAGGCGAAATTCTGTACCACCAAGGCCTTCTCGAATTGCGCGAACGCTACAACATTCGCGGTTTCGCCGAAGAGCACCAAATGCTGCTGGACAGCATCCGCGCTTTGGAACCGCCGTCGGAATGAACCCTACGCCGCCGCCCTGTGGAATCCGCCCGATGGATTCCGCAGAGCGCGACGGCAGCCCCCTGTCGCGCGGGCGCCTCTCGCGTTCGCTCGACGATCCGCTCTCGCTTCAAGCGCTCAGAACCACTCCGCCCGCATCTCGAACGCGGACGCATCCGCATCGCGCACCAAGCGCGCGGCATGCTCGGCCAGCGGCAGTTCGGTGGCGAAGAAGAAGCGCGTCGCCTGGAGCTTTCCGGCGTAGAAATCGCGATCGCTTTCGCTCGCGTCGGGCAGCGCGCGTTGCGCCGTGACCGCTTGCCACAACCACATCCAGCCGACGACGAGGTGGCCCATCGCAGTCATGTAATGCGTGGCGTTGGCGAGCGACAAACGCACCTCGCCCGCCTGCATGCGCTTGCCGGTGGCGCGTGTGGCTTCTACGACGAGCGCGGCGAGCGCGCGTAAACGTTCGACAAGCGGCCGCAGATCGTCGAATTCGGCGGCAAGCGCGCAGGTGCCCGCGATGCGTTCGAGCAGCAGTTTCAGCGCTGCGCCGTCGTGCATCATCGCTTTGCGGCCGAGCAGATCCAGCGCTTGAATGCCGTTGGTGCCTTCGTGGATCGGATTGATGCGGTTGTCGCGATAATTCTGTTCGACCGGATATTCGCGGGTGAAGCCATAGCCGCCGAGCACTTGGATCGCCAACTCGTTCGCCTTCAACGCGTAATCCGAACCCCAGGCTTTGACGATCGGCGTCAATAATTCCAGCAGCAGATGACTGTCGCGGCGCACGGCTTCGTCCGCGTCGTGCGCGCGATCCACCAGCATCGAGGCGTAATAAGCCAGTGTTTCCGCGCCTTCGACATAGCATTTTTGCTGCAGCAGCATGCGTCGCACATCGGCGTGTTCGATGATGGCGACCGGCGGCGAGGTCGGATCTTTTTGATCCGGATGCCGCCCCTGTTTGCGCTCTTTCGCGTACTGCAGCGAATACAGATAACCCGCGAGGCCTTGCAATACCGCACCCATGCCGACGCCGATGCGTTCCTCGTTCATCATGTGGAACATGTGGGCGAGGCCTTGATGCGGCTCGCCGACGAGTTCGGCGTAGCAATCGCCCGTTTCGCCGAATTTAAGGAACGTGTTGACGCTGCCGCGCTGGCCCATCTTGTGATTCAAGCCGGCGAGCGTCACATCGTTGCGCGCGCCGCGGTTGCCGTCGGTCCCGACGCGCCAGCGCGGGACGATAAACAGACTGATGCCGCGCACGCCCGGCGGCGCGCCGACGATTTTCGCCAGCACCAGATGAACGATGTTCTCGCCGAGTTCGTGATCGCCGGCGGAAATCCACATCTTCGCGCCGGTCAAGCGATACGTCCCGTCGGTCTGCGGTTCGGCGGTGGTTTTGATGTCGGCCAGCGACGAACCCGCATGCGGTTCGGACAAACACATCGTGCCTAAAAAGCGGCCCTCGAGGATCGGCTGCATGTAGCGCCGTTTTTGTTCGTCGGTGCCGTAAGCCGCCAATAAATTCGACACGCCGCGCGCCAACGCCGGATAGGCGATGGTGCCGGGATTGGCAGCGGAGAACATCGAATCGCAGGCCTGCGCGATCACGAACGGCAGTTGCATGCCGCCCGCATCGAAGTCGGCGAGCGCGGCGGCGAAACCGGCCTCGTTGTAGGCCTGCACCGCTTCGCCGATTTCGGGAATCAATTCGACCTTGCCGTCCACCATCCGCGGCTCGTTCAAATCGGATTTGCGGTTGTGCGGCAGGAACTTTTCCAGCGCGATCTGATGCGCCACATCCAGCGCGGCGGCGAAGGTCTCGCGGCTGTGCTCGGCGAATCGAGGGTATGCGCAGAGGCGATCCGCGCCGAGGACTTCGTAGAGCATGAAGTCGAGATCGCGGCGGTCGGCGATGGGGCTGGTGGTCATGCGGCGGTTCCTGGCGGGCAGTGCGGCATTTCAGCACCTCCGCCGGAATCGGTCAAAAGCCAATCCGGCCGACCGCATCGATCGCGGCAGTCGCCACCGTTTCGGCCGAATCTCGTCGCGATCCGATGAATCCTGGCGATGCAGCGAACGCGCTGCGATGCGACAGACCTTATACGAATAGGCCGTAAAGAATAGGCCGTATACGACATCGCCATCCGACGATCGAGTCGACGGATGGCGACGATGTGCGATCAACCTTGACCGGAAACCGGAATGATGCCGCGCCTATCGACTTCTTTTCGCGTGGCATCGAAGCGCTTGGTCTGCTCTTCCGACAGCGCTCGGCCGCTCCCGATGATTTCCGTCCACATGTTGTAGTCTTTCTTGACTCTTTCGTCATCCCACTTAGTACGATCTTCGGTTGGCATTGAATCGCTCCTTATGCGTCCATTGGATAGTGTCGCTTCCA
>JAGNNB010000423.1 GCA_017990865.1 Lysobacteraceae bacterium | reverse complement strand
CGTCGACGGCGATCTGTACGCCTTGCGCCCGCTGCGTTCCGGCGGCCACGCCATCGCCCGCATCGACGAATCGCGGATGCCGGCGGATCATCCGGGCGAGTATGCATTGCTGCCGAAAATCCAGATGCCGCAATCGATCAGCACGAAAGCGATCAGCACCATTCGCGTGATGGTGGTGTCCACGCAATCGGCCGCTGCCGCCAGCGGCGACATCGTCGGCCTGGTCAATCTCGCCGTCGCCGAATCCAACACCGGTTACGCCAACAGCGGTGTGGAAATCAACCTCCAACTCGCCGGCAGCTACACCACGACCTATGTCGAATCCGGTAGCTTCAGCACCGATTTGACGCGCTTCCGCGGCACCGCCGATGGCTTCATGGATTCCTACCACGCGACCCGCAACACGGTCACTGCGGACGTGATGATGCTGTTGATCAACAATGCCTCGTCCTGCGGTTTGGCGTCGGGCATCGGCTCCACCGCCGCCACCGCATTCGCGGTCGCGCATTACGGTTGCGCCACCGGCTATTACTCGTTCGCCCACGAAATCGGCCATCTGCAATCGGCGCGTCACGATATCGCCACCGACCCGACGCTGTCGCCTTACGCCTACGGCCACGGTTACCGTTCCCCGACCAACGCCTGGCGCACGATCATGGCCTACAACTGCACCACCGGCTGCCCGCGCATCAATTATTGGTCCAACCCGGCCAAAACCTACGGCGGGCAAGCGATGGGTAACACCACGCGCGCCCACAATCAACGCGTGTTGAACAACACCAAAGCCACGATCGCCGCGTACCGCTGAGTCCGGCGCACGTTGCGCATCGCAGCACAGGACGGGGCCGCAAGGCCCCGTCTTCGTTCGCGGCCCGTCGTCGGCCGCCGGCCCTACGCTAAACTACGGGCCTTATCGACGAAGGTGGACCGCCATGACGCAGCGTTATCCCGAATGGATTTGGCACAACGGCAGCATCAAGCCCTGGGCGGAGGCGACCACGCATGTGATGGCGCACGTCGTCCATTACGGTTCGTCGGTGTTCGAGGGCATCCGCTGCTACGACACCCCGAGCGGCCCGGCGATCTTCCGCCTAACCGATCACAACCGGCGCCTGTTCGCTTCGGCCAAGATCTACGACATGTCGATGCCTTATTCGCTCGACGAGATCAACGCCGCCTGCCGCGACGTGCTGAAAGCCAATAACTTCACCACCGATTATCTGCGCCCGGTCGCGTACCGCGGATTGGGCGGCTTCGGTCTGTCGGCCGACACGCCTACCGACATGGCCGTCGCGACATGGAAGATGGGTCAATACCTCGGCGCCAGCGTGTTGGAAGCGGGCATCGACGCCTGCGTCTCCAGTTGGCAGCGCTTCGCGCCCAACACCATCCCGGCCGGCGCGAAAGCGGGCGGCAATTATCTGTCCGGCCAACTCGTCGCCCGCGAAGCGCGTCGCCTCGGCTTCGGCGAAGGCATCGCTCTCGCTTCGACTGGCTTGCTCAGCGAAGGCGCGGGCGAAAACCTGTTCCTCGTCTTCGGCAACGAACTGCACACCACCCCGGTCAGCGCCGCGCTGCTCAACGGCATCACCCGCAACACCATCCTCACGCTCGCCCAAGACGCCGGCTTCCGCATCGTCGAGCGCGACCTGCCGCGCGAATATCTGTACCTCTGCGACGAACTCTTCATGTGCGGCACCGCCGCCGAAATCACCCCGATCCGCTCCGTCGACGGCCGCCAGGTCGGCACCGGCAAACCCGGCCCGGTTACGCGCCAATTGCAGGAACTGTTCTTCGGCTTGTTCGACGGAAAAACGCCGGATAAGTATGGGTGGTTGGAGCGGGTGTGAGCTAAGCGAAGGCCGACGAGAAAGGATGCTGGAAACCGTTATGAGCACTGCCGCAGATGCATTCGAAGCCGCGATCCAAGACGCGGAAGAACTGGCTGCTCGCTTCGACGAGGAACACAAAAGCGATACGTCGCGTAACAGCGAGGCATTGAAGCGCGCGGCTTTGGTGATGGCGTTAGCCGCCTGGGAAACGTACATCAAAGATCGTTTTCTGGACGAATTCGATACTTGGGTTGCCTGCGTGAAGGGCAGTCAGGTCGAGAAATTCATCGTCGGCAGAAGAAACGAAGATTTGAAGCGTTTCTTCAATCCGAATAGCGAGCGAACCAAGCGTTTATTCTTCGACTATTTCCAAATCGACATCACCAGCGGATGGGCTTGGGACAATTACAAGCCCGTCGACGCCAAGAAAACGTTGGACGCCTTGATCGCGAAACGGGGGGACGCCGCGCACAAAGCGAAAAAATCGCGCAAACCGAACGGTGATCCTGATTTGGTCAAGCGTGAGGAGCTCGACAAGGCGATCCGCTTCTTGAAAGGATTGGTCCGCGCGACCGATCGAGTCAAGATCGTCAGATAAGCGTTTGCATCGGTCATTCGCCTCTGTCTCTTCCCGCTTTGATCGGTAACGAGACAGCTCGAGCGGCATCAAGCTCCCGGCGCGAATTTCAACTTCGCCACCACCCCGCGCTCCGCGCCGGGCATGATCCGCACTTCCCAGCCGTAGAGCACGCAGAGGCGACGCACGATCGACAGACCGATGCCGCCGCCTTGCGTGTGTTCGGCGTGACTGCCGCGATAACCGCGTTCGAACAAGCGTGCGGCGTCTTCGGCGCTGAGGCCGGGGCCGGTATCGATCACGTCGACGGTGCGGTCGTGCAAGCGCACCGTGACCGAACCTTCCTGTGTGTATTTCACGGCGTTACCGATCAAATTGTTCAAGGCCACGACGACCGCCGATTCGGGCGCATCGACGATCAGCGCGCTCGGGCCGCGATCGAGCACTAGTTCGATCGGTTTTCCGCCGAGCTGACCGCGATGCGCGTCGAGCAATTGTTCGGCGACTTTGCCGACATCGGTGTTGCCGTGGCCGCGTTCGTTGCGCGAGAGCAACAACAATGCGCTGATCAAATCCGTGCACTGCTGTTCCGCGCGCTGCACGCGCTGCAGGCGCGAACGGGTTTTGCCGTCGATCTCGGGCCTGTCCAACATCAATTCCACCGCGCCGCGAATCACCGCCAGCGGCGTGCGCAATTCGTGGCTGACGTCGGCGTTGAATTCGCGGTCGCGTTTTACCACATCGGTGAGCCGCGCGGAGTAATCGTCCAGCGCTTTCGCCAACTCGCCCACTTCGTCTTCGGCGAAATGCGTCGCGAGCGCTTCGGGCTCCGCGCTGCGTCCCGAGCGACGCAAGCGCTGCGCGAGTTCCGTCACCGGACTCATCACGCGCGCCGCCGCCCACCAACCGACCAGCAGCGACAGCAGCGTGAAGACGAAGACGCTCAGCATCAGCGCGCGGTTCAAGCGCGCTTTGCTCTCGCGCTCCTCGGCGA
>JAGNNB010000422.1 GCA_017990865.1 Lysobacteraceae bacterium | reverse complement strand
GGCGCGATCAGATGCGACGGAACACGAGCGACGCGTTCGTGCCGCCGAAACCGAAGCCGTTGGAGACCGCGACATCGATCCTCGCGTCGCGCGCGACGTTCGGCACGTAGTCCAGATCGCAGCCTTCGCTCACGTCGTCGAGGTTGATGGTGGGCGGCACGACGCCGTGTTTGAGCGCCATCACCGAATACACCGCTTCCACGCCGCCGGCCGCGCCGAGCAGATGCCCGGTCATCGATTTGGTCGAGGACACCATCAGCTTGTGCGCGTGGTCGCCGAACGCGGTTTTGATCGACAGCGTTTCGGCCAAATCGCCCAGCGGCGTCGAGGTGCCGTGCGCGTTGAGATATCCCACCTCGTCGGCGTTGACGCGCGCGTCCTTCAGCGCCGCCGCCATGCAGCGCGCCGGGCCCTCGCCGTTCTCGCTCGGGGCGGTCATATGGAACGCGTCGGAACTGGCGCCGAAACCGATCAATTCGCAATAGATATTCGCGCCGCGCGCTTTGGCCGCTTCGTATTCTTCCAGCATCAGAATGCCGGCGCCATCGCCGAGCACGAAACCGTCGCGCTCCTTGTCCCAAGGCCGCGACGCGCGCGTGGGGTCGTCGTTGCGCGTGGACATGGCTTTCATCGAACAGAACCCGGCCATCGCCGTCGGCGTGGAGCCGCGTTCGGCGCCGCCTGCGATCATCGCGTCGGCGTCGCCGTACTGGATCATGCGCATCGCCATGCCGATCGAATGATTCGACGAGGCGCAGGCAGATACGGCGGAGAAGTTCGGGCCCTTGATGCCGGTCAGCAGCGTGATCTGTCCCGGCAACATGTTGATGATCGTGCTGGGCACGTAGAACGGCGAGACTTTGCGCGGGCCGCCTTCGTGATACCGGATGGTTTGTTCTTCGATGCCGAGAATGCCGCCGATGCCCGAACCGATGATCGCGCCGATGCGTTCGACGTTACCCTCGTCGATGACGAGCCCGGAATCCTGGATCGCCATCATCGTGGCGGCGACGCCGTAATGGATGAACGGGTCCATCTTCTTCAGATCTTTCGGCGTGATCCACACCGACGGATCGAAATTCTTCACCTCGCCCGCGATCCGCGTGGCGAACGCGGAGGCGTCGAAATGGGTGACCGCGGCGATGCCCGAACGGCCATGAACGATGGCGTCCCAGTTGCTGGCCAGATCGTTGCCCAACGGCGAAACGATGCCCAGCCCGGTGACGACGACACGACGGTGAGACATAGAGCGCTCCAGTTCCGAACCTGCGGCGGTCGCGATGCGTCGAGCGGCGCGAATCGTTCGCGGTCGATCGCGGCGATGCCGTCGCGGAGCCGGGGCGGCTCCGAATCGTGACGCGGAGCCGAAACCCGACTCCGAGTGTGCGCACGGGGCCGCAAGCAGCCCCGTGTGGTGGCGTCCGTCGCGACGATGCGCGAAGACGACGAACCTTATTTCGGCGACGCCACGCGGCGAACGCAACGTTCGCATCGCGACTCGCCGACGGCGGACGACGGCGATCGACACGCTCGCTCGAAAACTTCGAGCGCGTCGAACGCGATTCGTCAGTCCTTGACGTGGTTCTTGATGTAATCGATCGCTTGCTGGACCGAGGTGATCTTCTCGGCCTCTTCGTCCGGAATCTCGCACTCGAACTCTTCTTCGAGCGCCATCACCAGTTCGACCGTGTCGAGGGAATCGGCGCCGAGATCGTCGACGAAAGAGGCGCTGTTGGTGACTTCGTCTTCTTTCACGCCGAGTTGTTCGATGACGATTTTCTTGACGCGTTCTTCGATGCTGCTCATGGGTGGTGTACTCCGGATGGATATCGCAGGGAATAGTGTAAGGGAAAGCCGAGCCCGCGACAGGCCCGGCGACGGCTTTTCGATTCAATGACTTAGGCGGCGAGCACGCTTTTCGGGGCGTTCGGGCGCGTCGGCGCGAGCCCGCCAGCGGCGTTACGGCATGTACATCCCGCCGTTGACGTGGAGGGTTTCGCCGGTGATGTAGGCGGCGCCGGGGCCGGCCAGGAAGGCCACCGCGTCCGCGATGTTCTGCGCTTCGCCGAAGCGACCGAGCGCGATCTGGCCGAGCAGACCATTCTTCGCCGAATCGGGCAACCCACGGGTCATATCGGTATCGATGAAGCCAGGCGCCACCACGTTCACGGTGATGCCGCGCGAACCGATTTCCTTCGCCAGCGATTTGCTGAAAGCGATGATGCCGGCCTTGGCGGCGGCGTAATTGGTTTGACCGGCATTGCCGGTGACGCCGGTCACCGATGCGATATTGATGATGCGGCCCTTGCGCGCTTTCATCATGCCCCACACCACCGCCTTGCTGGTGCGATACACGCTGCTGAGATTGGTGTCGAGGATCGCCTGCCAGTCCTCGTCCTTCATCCGTATCAACAAATTGTCGCGGGTGATGCCGGCGTTGTTGACGAGAATGGACACGGGGCCGAATTCCTTGGCGATGCCGTCGATCAAGGCTTCGACCGCGGTGCCGTCGACGACGTCGAGCTTGCGTCCGTGGCCGCCGAACGAGGCGAGACGCGCCGCGATGGCTTCCGCGCCGGAATCGCTTGTTGCGGTGCCGATCACGGTCGCGCCCTGCGCGGCCAATGTATCGGCGATGGCGGCGCCGATGCCGCGGCTGGCGCCGGTGACGAGCGCGATTTCGCCTGCGAGCGGACGGGAAACGGAAGCGGAGTCGATGGTCATGGCGGCGGGTCGGTTCGTGTCGTAGAAGGGAGGCGTTCGAGCGCGGCGGCAGGCGTGACGATGGGTCGGGCGATCAGGCGACGGACCACGCCTGCAGCGCCGCTTCGAAATCGCCGACGGTGCCGAGCGCGCGGTTCTCGATGGATTTCTCGATGCGCTTGTTCAAGCCGCCCAGCACTTTGCCCGGGCCGCATTCGGCGGCGCGCACGACGCCGCGCGCGGCCAGCGCCTGTACGCAAGCGGTCCATTGCACCGGCAAGTACAACTGGCGCACCAGGGCATCGCGCACGGCTTGCGAGCCGGTATGCGCTTCGGCATCGACGTTCTGCACGATCGGGATCGCCGGCTCGCGCCACGCCAAACCGCGCATGGTTTCGGCCAAACGATTCGCCGCGTCGCGCATCAGCGGCGTATGCGAAGGCACGCTCACCGCCAAGCGCGCGACTTTGCGCGCGCCGCGTTCGGTAAGCAATTCCGCCGCGCGATCGACCGCCGCGGCATGGCCGCCGATCACGATCTGGCCCGGCGAATTGAAATTCGCCGGTACCACCACCTAGCGACCGGACACTTCTTCGCAGGTGCGGCGCACGACGTCGTCCTCGACGCCGATCACCGCCGCCATCGCGCCGCTGCCCGCGGGCGCGGCCGCTTGCATCAATTGGCCGCGGATGCGCACCAGATG
>JAGNNB010000421.1 GCA_017990865.1 Lysobacteraceae bacterium | reverse complement strand
GGATTCGGCATCCACCGGGAACGCCTGCCGCTGCGCGGTGCCCGCGTCGGCGGTATCGCCGCCGTACATCGTGACCTTGTCGGGATGGCCGTCTTCGTGGCGATGATCGTGCTTGAGTCGCAATCCGGTCCCCGTGCGCGTGAGTACCCATGTACGCGAGCGGTCGTCGCCGACATGGAAAGGCACGCGCCATTCCCCCTCGCCGCAGGTGCGTACATGCATCACCAGCGGCTTATCGGCGAAGGGGCTGTTCGGCGTCGCGGGCGTATCGACCACGACCCGGCCGGCGTAGGCCTGCCCGCAATGTCGGGCGAGCGCCTGCACGAAGCGATCGGCAGGCGTCGCCTGCGAAGAGCGCGGCGCGCTCGCGCAGCCGGCCAATCCGGCGATGGCGACGAAAACGCAAGAGAAAGGGATGAGGCGCATCGCGGCGACGGGCTCTGTGGGGGCGGTCGTCGCACACTATCAGGCCAGCGGCGCCCGCCGGCGCGGTTCAACTCGCCGGTTTGCTCTCGGCGGGTTTGGGCGCGGCTACGGGCGCGCTCTCGGTCGGCTTCGCCGCAGGAGCGGCGTCGGTTTTGGCGCTCTCGGTCTTGGGTGCGTCGCCCTTCTCGGTGAGATTGCGCTTTTTATCGCCGTCTTTCTTGAAGTCGGTCTCGTACCAGCCGCTGCCGGACAGCCGGAACGCCGGCGCGGTCAATTGCCGCCGGATCCGCGCGGCGCCGCACTCAGGGCATTCGACCGGGTCGGGGTCGGACATCTTCTGCAGGCGGTCGAACTGATGGCCGCAAGCGTCGCATTCGAAAGCGTAGATAGGCATAAGGCGAAAGGGGTCCGGCGGTGCGTGGCCGGCATTCTGGGGCTTCCGGGCGGCGAATCAAGCGCCGGCCGGGTCGAGGGGCGTTCCCCTCGCCTTGGACGACCGGCTGTCGGTCCGGAGGTGAATACGATTACAGGGCGGCCTTCGTTCTCATTGTGCATCCGCACCTTGGGCGATAGTGCCGCCGGCAGGTTGTCGCCGACGCCGCGAGCCCTTCGAAGCCGCTCGCCTTCCCCTGCTCCGGCCGACCGCGCTCGTATAGGACCGCGTCGGCATCGCACGACGCCATCGAAGAGGATTCGCTCTATGTCGCACATCAAGTACTGGCTGGCCGCGTCGCTCGCGGCGTTCGCCCTGTGGCTCGCCCCGCAACAATCGGCCCGCGCCGCGATCGATCAATACGCTTTGGGCGCGCGTTACGACGCCACCAAAGCCAACATCACCTTCAACGTCTATTCCTCGCGCGCCACCCGCATCGAAGTCTGGCTGTACAGCCAAGGCGCGGGCCAGCAGGAAAAAGTCAAATACGTGATGACCAAAAACGCGACGACCAACGTCTGGACGAAAACCGCGTCGGTCGCCACGCTGAAGAACACCTACGGCATCACCGGCGCGGTGTATTACGGCTATCGCGCCTGGGGTCCGAACTGGACCTACAACGCCGCGTGGACCAAGGGCACGTCGCTCGGCTTCGTCACCGACATCGACGTCAACGGCAATCGCTTCAACCCGAACAAATTGCTGATGGACCCGTACGGGCGCGAACTCAGCCAAGACCCGAATACGCCGACGTGTACCGACGGCACCATCTACGCCTCGGGCGCGCTCCATCGGAACAAAGACAGCGGCGCCTGCGCCGCCAAGAGCATCGTGCTGGCGACCGATATCACCTCCATCGGCACCAAACCCACACGCGCGCTCAAGGACGACGTGGTCTACGAAGTGCATGTGCGCGGTTTGACCAAGAACGACACGTCGATTCCGCTGAATCTGCGCGGTACCTATGCCGGCGCGGCGCTGAAAGCGGCGCATCTGGCCGCGGTGGGCGTGACCGCGGTGGAATTCCTGCCCGTGCAGGAAACGCAGAACGACACCAACGACGTCAACCCCACCACGACCGCCGGCGACAATTATTGGGGCTACATGACCCTCAATTATTTCTCGCCCGATCGTCGCTATTCCGCCGATAAAACCGCGGGCGGCCCGACCCGCGAATGGAAAGCGATGGTCAAGGCGTTCCACGACGCCGGCATCAAGGTCTACATCGACGTGGTCTACAACCACACCGGCGAAGGCGGCGCATGGGGCGGCAGCGATGGGCTGACCGTTTACAACATCAACTCGTGGCGCGGTTTGGATAATCCGACTTACTACTCGTTGACCACGAATTACCAGTATTCCTGGGACAACACCGGCGTCGGCGGCAACTACAACACCCGCAACCCGATCGCGCAGAATCTGATCGTCGATTCGCTGGCCTACTGGCGCGACGCGCTGGGCGTGGACGGCTTCCGCTTCGACCTCGCCTCGGTGTTGGGCAACACCTGCCAGCACGGCTGTTTCAATTTCGACAAGATGGACAGCGGCAATGCGCTCAACCGCATCGTCAACGAATTGCCGCCGCGCCCGGGCGCAGGCGGCAGCGGATTGGATTTGATCGCCGAGCCGTGGGCGATCGGCGGTAATTCCTATCAAGTCGGCGGTTTTCCGTCGGGTTGGGCCGAATGGAATGGTCTCTACCGCGACGCCATGCGCAAAAAACAAAATCAGCTCGGCGTCGAAGTGGTCACGATGGGCACGCTCGCCTCGCGCTTCGCCGGATCGTCCGATCTGTACGGCGACGACGGTCGCAAGCCGTGGCATTCGGTGAATTTCATGGTCGCGCACGATGGCTTCACGCTCAACGATCTGTACAGCTACAACAGCAAGCAGAACAATCAAGCGTGGCCGTACGGCCCGTCCGACGGCGGCGACGACAACAACCACAGTTGGAACCAAGGCGGCATCGTGCTCGATCAACGCCGCGCCGCGCGCACCGGCATGGGCTTCATGATGCTCAGCGGCGGTACGCCGATGCTCACCGGCGGCGACGAAGCCCTGCGCACGCAGTTCGGCAACAACAACGTCTACAACCTCGATTCGCCCGCGAATTGGCTGTACTGGACGCGCAGCGCGATCGAAGCCAACTCCGAAACCTACACTCGCCGCATGATCGCGTTCCGTAAAGCGCACCCGTCGCTGCGCCCGCTGAATTTTTATTCCAGCGTGGACAACAACGGCAACGTGATGGAGCAATTGCGCTGGTTCAAACCGGACGGCGGTGTCGCCGATGCGGCGTATTTCAACAGCACCAGCAACCACGCCATCGCCTGGCGCGTCGACGGCAGCGAATTCGGCGATTCGGCCAGCGCCATCTACGTCGCCTACAACGGCTGGTCCGGCGACGTGAACTTCACCCTGCCCTGGCCGGGCACCGGCAAGCAGTGGTACCGCGTCGCCGACACCGCGACCTGGAACGAAGGCCCGAATACCGCCGTCGCACCCGGCTCGGAAGCGCTCATCGGCGGCGAGTGGACGGTCTACGGC
>JAGNNB010000420.1 GCA_017990865.1 Lysobacteraceae bacterium | reverse complement strand
GTTCAGGAAGGGCGGGCCGGGCGGCCTGGGGCTGGGGCCAGCCCGGCCGGTGCTTGCGCGCGCAGACAATGGCCTTGAAGCCGGAGTCGCGAAGGTTCGGCGCGTGCGGGCGGCCCTGGCTGCCGTAACCGATGACGGCGATGGTTTGTTCTTTCAGCGGGGCGGTGATCGGGCTCATTCGCGTTACTCCTTGTGGGTGTCGGGGGTGTCTTCTCCTCCCCTTGGCGCAGCCAGGGGAGGCGGGAGGGGGTTTCTCTAGGGATTCGTGATCGCGCCCTGCGACGCGGATCCGACCAGTCGGGCGTATTTCGCAAGCACGCCGGTCGTGGCGCGCGGCGGCAGCTGTTTCGGGAGGCGCGCGGACAGATCGGCGAGGCAATCGAGCCGACGCGTGTCGACATCGATGACCAGGACATCGCCGTCGGCGATCAAGGCGATCGGTCCGCCGCGCGCCGCTTCCGGCGACACATGGCCGACCATCAGGCCATGCGTGGCGCCGCTGAAGCGGCCGTCGGTGATCAGTGCGACGTCGCCGCCGAGGCCGCGACCCATCAAGGCCGCCGTGACCGCCAGCATCTCCGGCATGCCGGGCGCACCGGCCGGGCCTTCGTGACGGATGACGACGACATCGCCCGCCCGGATCGCACCGGCCTGCACCGCCGCGAATGCCGCGGCCTCGCCGTCGAACACGCGCGCCGGGCCTTCGTGGCGCATGCGGCCATGACCCGCGAGTTTCACGACGCAGCCTTCGGGCGCCAGCGTGCCGCGCAGGATTGCGAAGCCGCCGCGCGGCTTCAGCGGCTGCGACAGCGGATACACCACCGGCTCCGGCTGTGCGCCGAGTTCGATCCGGGACAGCAACGCCAGCATCGACTCGCCTTCCACGGTCGGATGGTCTTCGAGCACGCCGCCGTCGTTCAGCATCTGCGCGACCCGCGTGGTGCCGCCGGCCGCGCTGAGTTCGATCGCGGTGTAGCGGCCACCCGGTTTCAGATCGGCGATGACCGGCGTGATCGCCGCGATCGCGTCGAAGTCGTCGATCGACAAGTCCACCTGCGCTTCATGCGCGATCGCGAGCAGATGCAGCACCGCATTGGTCGAACCAGCGGTTGCCGCAACCAGTCGCGCGGCGTTGCGGAACGCGGCGGGCGTCAGCGCCTGGCGCGGCGTGAAGCCGCGGCGGTAGCAGTCCATCACCAGCTTGCCGCAGTCTTCGCCGGCGCGGGCGCGGTCGACATGGATCGCGGGCAGGTCGTTCGCGCCGAGCGGCGACAGGCCGAGCGCGGTCATCACCATCGCCATCGTGTTCGCGGTGAACTGACCGCCGCAGGCGCCGGCGCCCGGGCAGGCATCCTTCTCGACCTGCAGCAGTTCCGCGTCGCCGATCCTGCCGGCGGAATGCGCGCCCACCGCCTCGAACACTTCCTGGATCGTGATGTGCTTGCCGTGGTGCACGCCGTGCGCGATCGAGCCGCCGTAGAGGATGACCGTCGGCACATCGATGCGCGCCGCCGCCATCGCTGCGGCCGGAATGGTCTTGTCGCAGCCGCACAGGATCACCATCGCGTCGAGGCTGTGTCCGTTCACGGCGAGTTCGATCGAATCGGCGATCCAGTCGCGCGACACCAGCGACGCGCGCATGCCGGCCGTGCCCATCGCGATGCCGTCGGTGACCGCGACGGTGTTGAATTCGATCGCGGTGCCGCCGTTGGCCTCGATGCCGCGGCGCACGTGCTGCGCGGCGGCGCGCAGCGTGAAGTTGCACGGCGACACGTCCGACCACGAGTGCACGACGGCGACGAAGGGCTTGGCGATGGCCGCGTCGTCGCGTCCGGTGGCGCGCAACATCGCGCGTGCCGGGGCGTGGTCGGGGCCGTGCTTGATGGCGTTGCTGCGCATGAAGTCTCTCTGGGTCGAGAAACCAGGGTCCAGAAACGCGAAACCCCCGCGTCCTTTCGGAGCGGGGGTTTCGGTGTGGATCCTGATTCCGGTGTTCTAGATCAGGTCAAGCACTCATCCCGCTCCTGTGAGGGCGTAATGAGTACTACGAGGTTGAGGCGGCGGCTCGCGACCACGAGCGTCGACGACATCGCGATGTCGTGGCGCAGGTTCGTGGTGGCGAGGGCGTTCGTCATGAGCCCGAACCTAAATGCGAAGTTCTGGAGTTGTCAAGCGCAGGGTTTTCGCGGTGCACCATGCGGGCTCCCGGGCGAGTCCACCCTGAGCGCGCATGCTCGCGCGAGCTTTAGAACTTGGCCGAACATGTGGCGCATACATGCCGTTTCGTCATGTCGGCTGCGCTTGACAGCGCGCATGATCACTGCGAATTTCGGGTCATGATCACTGCACTGCACCACGACCTGAAACCCTCGCGCGACGCCGCGCGAATGGTCGTGCGCGCGGTACTTCTTGGCCTGCTTCTTATTCCGCCAAGCGTGCGGGATGGAGCCGTTTCGACCTAGAGCAGCAGCGACGAAACCAGGAATCCAGAACCCCGCACCGGCAACGGCGCGGGGTTTTTTTTCGCCCCGATTCGACACCCCGAGGACCACGCCATGAAACTTCTGATCGCTCTGCTCGACACGTTGTTCGCATCGTTTCTGCAGCCGCGCCCGCGCCCGCGTCCGCAGCCGATTCCGGTGCGGAGTCGACGCCGATGAGCGAGCGCCTGCTGATCTTCGACACCACGTTGCGCGACGGCGAGCAAAGCCCGGGCTGCACCCTGAACCGCGCGCAGAAATTGCGCATCGCCGAGGCGCTGCAATCGCTCGGCGTCGATGTCATCGAGGCCGGCTATCCGAATGCATCCGAAGACGACTTCGACGCGGTGCAGACGATTGCACGCGCCATTCGCGATGCCCGCATCTGCGGCCTCGCGCGCTGCAACGAGGCCGACATCCGCGCCACGGCCGCGGCCCTGAAGGACGCCGCACATCCGCGCATCCATGTATTCATCGCTTCGAGCCCGATCCATCGCGAGATGAAGCTGCGCATGGGCAAGGCGGAGGTGATCGAACGCGCCATCGCCGGCGTGCGCCAGGCGCGAGCGCTGTGTGCGGACGTCGAGTTCTCGGCCGAAGACGCGACGCGTTCCGAACCCGATTTCCTGGTGCAGTTGTTCAGTGCCGCGATCGAAGCCGGCGCGACCACGATCAACGTGCCGGACACGGTGGGTTTCGCCACGCCGGGCGAATACGGAAACCTGATTCGTTTGCTGAAGCGCGACGTGGTCGGCATCGACGGCGTCGCCATCAGCACCCATTGCCATGACGATCTCGGACTTGCCGTCGCGAATTCGCTGGCCGCAGTAGAGGCCGGCGCACGCCAGGTCGAATGCACGCTGACTGGCATTGGCGAACGCGCCGGCAACGCCGCGCTCGAGGAAATCGTGATGGCGGTGCGCACC
>JAGNNB010000419.1 GCA_017990865.1 Lysobacteraceae bacterium | reverse complement strand
ATGACGGATGCGAAACGAAGATGCGCTGCGGCAGCAGCATGCCGTGTTCGTCGATTTCGGCCAAGCCATGCGCGCGGCCTTCGCCGTCGAACACCGCGCAAACGCCCGCGGCGCTTTGCGTGGACAGTTTCAGACGTTGCCCCTGCGCGAATCGCCGAACTGCATCGGCGCCGAGATCGACGCGCCGATACCCGACCAAGCCGACTTCCAACGGCAACAAGCACGCGTCGAGGCTGCGCTCATCGCGTTCGGCCAGGGCCTGCAGCGCCTCGAACGTCCACATCCGCGGGTCGCGGAACGGGTCCACCCACAGCCGACGCAATTCGGCCACATGCGCGCCGCAGCCGAGGACTTCGCCCAGGTCGCGCACCAAACTGCGGACGTAGGTGCCGGAGCCGCATTCCACATGCAGACGCAACAGGGGCTCGCCGCCATCGAGCAGATCGGCTTCGGAGGTCAAATCGAAACTGTGGACATCGACCTCGCGCGCATCCACTTCGACGCTCTCGCCGCGACGCGCTTTGGCGTACAGCGGCTCTCCGCCGCGCTTGAGCGCGGAATAGATCGGCGGACGTTGCGCGATGCGACCGGTCAAGCCGCGCAGCGCGGCGTCGATCGTTTCGATGTCGTAGGCGCCCACCGCGCGTTCGCGCAAGGGTTGACCTTCGGCGTCGTCGGTGTCGGTGACGATGCCCAGGCGCGCGACGGTGTCGTAGGCTTTGCGCGCACCGAGCAAGCCACCCGCGATCTTCGTCGCCTCGCCGAAACAGATCGGAAGCAGGCCGGTGGCCAGCGGATCCAAGCTGCCGGTGTGGCCACCTTTCTCGGCGCGGAACAGATGCCGCACGCGCTGGAGCGCTTGGTTCGAACTCAGACCCTGCGGCTTATCGAGCAGCAGAATGCCGTCGAGTTTGCGGAAGGTTTTCTTCGGGGCCTGAGCCATCGCGGGATGATATGCCTTATCGCGCCGGTGTATAAGGTGCGCCTGGGCGCACCGGCTTTTTTATCGAAGACCGCGAGCCCACCCACGCCGATTCCAAGATGCCGCCAAGCGCTCCGCGTATCTTCGAAGAATCCCGCGGCTCCGGACACACTGCATCCAATCGAAGAGCCGGTGCGCCGAGGCGCACGCTACGAATCGGTATTCAGATCGCGCAGAATATTGTCGATACGTTCGCCGCGATCCACCGAATCGTCGTACTGAAAATGCAATTCCGGGGTATGACGCATCCGTACCGCGAGGGACAATTCGCGGCGGATTTCGGGGACCAACTCGTTCAGCCCCTTGAGCGCTTCTTTCGCGCGCTCGGATTGCAGCGCGGTGAAGAAAACCTTGGCATGCGCCAGGTCGCGGGTCACTTCCACGTCGGAGACGCTGACCGACGGCAAGCCGTGTTCGCGCACCAAGGCGTGCACGATCGTACCCAATTCGCGACGGAGCTGGGCGGAAATGCGATCGGTGCGGTGAAAGGATTTTTTCAAAGCCGGGAATCGAGAATCGGGAATGGGAAATCGTTAAAAGCGGGAGCATTCGGCGATGGATGGGAATCGCTGTTCCGATTCCCGATTCTCCATTCCCGATTCCCGCACGAGGGCGCTCGTCAGAGCGTCCTCTGCACCTCGATACGCTCGAAGCACTCGATCTGATCGCCCGGCTTGACGTCGTTGTAAGCCTTCACGCCGATACCGCATTCGGTACCGTTGCGGACTTCGTCGACGTTTTCCTTGAAGCGACGCAGCGATTCGAGTTCGCCTTCGAAGATGACGGTGTTGTCGCGCAGCACGCGGATCGGCTTGTTGCGCTTGACCACGCCCTCGACGACCATCGAGCCGGCGATCGCGCCGAACTTCGAGCTGCGGAACACGTCGCGAACCTCGGCGGTGCCGATGATCTCTTCGCGGATCTCTTTACCCAGCAGACCCGAGGCGACTTGCTTCACCTGATCGATCACGTCGTAAATAATCGAGAAATAGCGCAAATCTAGGTTGTTGGCGTCGACCACCTTACGCGCGGACGCATCGGCGCGGACGTTGAAACCGATGATCGTGGCCTTCGCCGCCAACGCGGAGTTGGCGTCGGATTCGGTGATGCCGCCCACGCCGGAGACGATGAGATTGATGCGGATCTGATCGTTCGACAGGCTGGTGAGCGCTTGACGCAGCGCTTCGGCGGAGCCTTGCACGTCGGCTTTGACCACCAGATTGAGCGCGAGCTGCGAACCGCCCTGCCCCATCTGCGCCATGATGTCTTCCATGCGGTTGCCGGCCTGCGCGACCAAGCGCGATTCGCGGCGCTTGGTGTCGCGCTGCTGCGCCACGTCCTTGGCCAGACGCTCGTCGGCCACCACCACGAAATCGTCGCCGGCATCGGGCACGCCCGACAGACCGAGCACCTGCACCGGGATCGACGGGCCGGCGCTTTGCACTTGCTCGCCGGTTTCGTCGAACAGCGCGCGGACGCGGCCGTATTGCACGCCGCAGACGAGGTAATCGCCCTTGCTCAAGGCGCCTTCCTGCACCAGCACGGTCGCGACCGGGCCGCGGCCCTTGTCGAGCGCGGATTCGATGACCACGCCGGTGGCGCGACCATGGGACACGGCCTTGAGCTCGAGCACTTCGGCCTGCAGCAGGATCGCATCGAGCAGTTCGTCGATGCCCTGGCCGGTCTTGGCGGAGACTTCCAGGAACTGAGTGTCGCCGCCGAACTCTTCGGCCACCACGTTATGCGCGAGCAGATCGTTCTTCACGCGCAGTGGATCGGCGTCCGACTTGTCGATCTTGTTGACCGCGACCACCAAGGGAACGCCGGCGGCTTTCGCATGCTGCACGGCTTCCACCGTCTGCGGCATGACGCCGTCGTCGGCTGCGACCACCAGGATCACGATGTCGGTCAGCTTGGCGCCGCGGGCGCGCATCGCGGTGAACGCGGCGTGGCCCGGGGTGTCGAGGAAGCTGACCACGCCCTTCGGCGTTTCCACGTGGTAAGCGCCGATATGCTGGGTGATGCCGCCGGCTTCGCCCGCGGCAACCTTGGTACGGCGGATGTAGTCGAGCAGCGAGGTCTTGCCGTGGTCGACGTGGCCCATGATGGTGACGACCGGCGGACGCGACGACTTGTCGCCCTGCTGGTCTTCGATATGCGCCAGCAATTCGCTTTCGGCGTCGTCGGTCTCGGCGCGCATCGCCTTGTGACCGAGCTCTTCGACCACCAGCACCGCGGTGTCGTGATCGATGGTTTGGGTGATGGTGGCCATCACGCCCATTTTGAACAGGGTTTTGACCACGTCGCCGCCCTTCAGCGCGAGTTTCTGCGCCAAGTCGGACACGGTGATCGCTTCGCCGATGGCGACTTCGCGCACGACTTTCTCCGTTGGGCGCGTGAAACCGTGCTGACCGCCGCCGCTGCGGCTCT
>JAGNNB010000042.1 GCA_017990865.1 Lysobacteraceae bacterium | reverse complement strand
CCATTGAACTCATGCAGCGTGAGTTTTTCGTTGGCGAGACTCTTGAAGAAATTCCAGAGATTTATTCCGTCTTCAAAAGCGCAAAAGAATACAAAGATGCACTCTGGAGAGTGGCGCAGGTTTACGACGGGAAATTCCTTTCTATCCCTAGAGTCGCTGCCGAGATTGAGGACAAACACGGAAAAATGGGCGAGTACAGTCCATGCGATGAATACTGGCTGCTGCTTATCGTCGACATGATGGATCCGGCACAAGATCAGGAGATTGACTGGCCTTGCGACGCGGATCCGTTAAAGTCGAGATTCAAGAAAGTAATCATTTATAAGCCGCAATTCGGTCGGTATCTCGATGTGCCAATCCATTTCATGGAATAAAAAATGAAATGCTCATCGAGCTTGCCGCTTTCGGGCTTGGCTCTTTTGCTATTCCTTTCGCACCTTCGGCTTTTCGCTCGGCTGTCCGAAATAAGCCGTTTCGCGCTGACGCGCGACCTGCTTTTCTTTGCTCGTGCAAAGAAAAGTAGGCAAAAGAAAGCACTTTTCCCCGACAGAGCAAACCCGTGATTTCATCGCTACGGGGATTTTTCGATTCGCCGTCCCTGGCGAATCGAAAAACGGCGGGCGTCCTGCCCGCCGCCCGATGGGTCTGGGAAGTATGCAGTCCCTTGCTTTTTTCAAGGTCAAAAGCAGGCAGTGCACTCATTCAAAAATGTCTCACCTCTCCACCACCACATCCACCCACACCAGATGATGATCGGTGGCTTTCGTCGCTTCATGCAGCGGATGCGTGGGTAGGGGCCAGAACACGCCGCTGTCGATGGCGCGGAAGCCTTGCGAGGGCAGCACGTAATCGATACGCAGATTGCCGACGCGTGGGCCGAAATCGCCGGTGTCTTCGGCGTGCGGCGCGGTGTGGCGCAGGTTGGCGCCGCCGTCGCGCAGTGCGGCGGCTTCGGCGCCCGCGCTGCGCGGCGCGGGCATGCGCAGGGTGCGCGGGTGTTCGATCAGCGCGCGAATCGCGTCGTGCTGGCCGTCGCCGTCGATCGGCGCGTTGTTCAGATCGCCTGCGATCGCGAAGCGCGCGTCGTTCGGCAAGCCGCCGCAACGGCCGGCATCGTCGCAGAGCCATGCCGCGTCGGCGGTCTTGTTGTCGAGATAATCGCGCCATAGCCGCAGTTCGTCGGCGTTGCGCGCGCCGTTGCGATCTTCGGGGCCGTCGTACACCGGCGGCGTGGGATGCGAGACCAGGAAATGCAAACGCCCCTGCGGACTGTCCACCGGCACGTCCAAATGGGTCTTCGACGACAGCCGTAACTCGCGCCAAATCGCGTCGGGATAAAACGGCGTCGATGTCATGCTTGCGGTGATCGGGCGCATCGGTTTGCGCGCGCCGGGCATCGCGCTCCATTTCAGATTGCGGAAACTGCGTACGGCCGCGGTGTCGATGGGATAGCGCGACAACACCAGCAGGCCGTATTGCCCGGGATGCAAGCCGTAACCCCAGGCGTCGTCGCCGCGTTCGCGGCCCTGCGTACCGACTTTTCCGTCTTGATTGAGATCCAAACCGCTCGGCACGCCGGTATTGACCGGCGAGAAATAGCGATAGCGATACTCCAGCGGCGCCAGACCTTCGCCCTGCGATACGCCGAGATAGCGCTGTTGGAACAGATCGGCGGCGTGGCCTTCGGCGTCGTAATCGAATTCGTTGAGCAACAGCAGATCCGGGCGCACGGTTTGCAGGACCGATGCGATCTTGCGCGCGTTCGCATCGTCCTGTTCGAGCCGCCGGATCAAACCGCCGTCGGCGTCGTCGTACAGCGACGCGTTGTACGTCGCCACGCGCAGCGGCAGCGCGGCGGCGAGCGTGCGCATCGCTTGCTCGGACATACGCTCCGCGGCAGCCGCGGGGTCGCCGTGCACGACCACGCGCAGGCAGCCGGCGAGCATCGCGCACGATGCGAACGCGACCGCCAGCATCGCGCCGCGAGCGAATGCGCTTCGTTTCGCGCGGATGCGCGCATCGGTATCTCCGGCATGTCGGAACGGATGCGAAGTCATGGCGCGGCGTCTCCTGTGGGCGAATTCGGTCGGTCGTGCATGGGCTGCCAGCCGTGGCCGTCGAAACGCTCCAGCGCGTCGAAGCGGCGTTTGTAGTCCATCTTCGGATGGCCGTCGATCCAGTATCCGAGATAAAGATGACGCAATCCCTCGCGCTTCGCCCAGGCGATTTGGCGCAGGATCGCGTAGGTGCCGAGGCCGCGCGCCGCGTCGACGGGGTCGTAGATCGTGTACACCGCCGACAGCGCGTCGTCGGCGATATCGGTCACCGCCAGCGCACGCAAGACGCCATCGCCGCCGTTCTCGCGCTCGCCGCGGTCGCGCAATTCCAGAAACCGCGTCGTGCTCCAGTCGCCGATCAGGAAACGATCGAATTCTTCGGCATCGTGGCCGCTCATGCCGCCGCCCGGGTGACGCTGGCCGAGATAACGTCGATAGAGTTCGAAGCGCTCGTCGTCGCGTTTCGCCGGGACGATGCGTTCTTGCAAATCCGAATTGCGCGTGAGGCAACGCCGTTGGCTGCGATTCGGCGCGAAGCGGTCCACTGCGATGCGCACCGCGACGCAGGCGCGGCAATCCTGGCAGTGCGGGCGATAAATCAAATTGCCGGAGCGGCGAAAGCCCCACGACAGCGCGAGCGGAAACGCGCGCGCCAGTCGCGGATCGCTCGGGTCCAACACCAGATCGCGCGCCTGCCGTTCCGGCCAATAGCCGCAGGCATGGTCGGCGGTGTGGAACAGACGCAAATCCTGCAGATCGTGCGCGTTCGCTGCGCCGCCCTCGTGTCGGCTCATGCGAGCGCGCTCCCGGACGAAGCCCACTGCGCGATCGTCGCGACATAGACGACCGCCGACAGTGCGCCTGCGGCGGCGCCGACGACGAGATCGCGCGGCGTATGTCGCCGCAACGCGACGCGCGACCACGCGACCGTCGCGGCGAACGCCAGTCCGACCAGCATCGCCGTCGGCGACCATGTCCATAGCAGCCCCGCGGCGAACACCGCGAACGCCACATGCAGCGACAACTTGCACCAGCGCGACGAGGCGCGCGCCGTCAGGACCATCATGGCCGCCAGCGCCGCGCCGAGCGCGAGCTCGCGCTGACCGCGCAGCAAAGCGATGGCGGTGACTGCGACCAACAACCAAGTCAGCGCACGATTGAGTCCGGCGCGCTCGCTCGGTTCGCTGGCGTCGATGTGAGTCCAGCGTGCGCGCCGAACTTGTCGCCACGAAAACGCCACGACCGCGGCCGCGATCAGCGCCAAGCCCAGCAACGTCGGCCAAATCGGGCCGGTATCGCGCATGAGCGATAACCACGCCATCGCAGACGGCAGCGTCAGCAAAGGATGGCCGAGGATCGAAATCGAGCGGGCGAGGCGATCGAGCATGCGCTCAGGATACCGGCGCGACGGTCCCGCTCGCGAGTTCGATGTTCAGATTCTGCCCGACGCGATCAGCCCGGCGATCAGCCCGCCGAAGCCGCAGATCAATCCGATCGCGCCGCCGGCGGCGCAGGTGATGCGTTCGCGCCGGCGCCGCGCCGCCGCGCCGATCGGGTCGCGCTGCGCGTCCAGCGCGCGTCGTCGCGCGGTGACGCGTCGCTGCACCACGGTGCTTTGATAGAAGATCGTCGCCATGAACGCGAGGCCGGACCCCACCGTCAGCATCCAGCCGTCGTCGTAGCGCGCGATCAACAGCATCGCGACCAGAAATCCGACCGTGGCCAGCGCGTTGACGGCGCCGATGCGGATCAAACCGCGTCGCTCCTCGTCGTCGACGGCTTTGCGCAGTTCCGCGCGGGTACCGAGCCAGATGCCCGCGAACCCCGCCAGGATGGCGACGGCGAGACTGCCGATGCTGCCGAGCGCGATCTTGGCCAGACTATTCGCGCCGGCCGCTGCGCTCGCGCCGAGAATGCCTTTCGCCGCCGCCGGTGGACTGGCCATCGCCAAGGCGGTCGCGACGACGCCGGTGAAGGCGACGCCCGGGGCGCTGCTCTGCGCGAATTCGCCGAAGCGGGCGAGCATGTCCTCGCGCAGACTTTGCCGCGCCCGCGACAAGCGCTTGCGCACAGCCGCGTCCGACAAACCGAGCAGCGCGGCGACTTGCTGCGAGCTTTGGCCTTCGCGGTAGAACAACAGCAGCGTCTCGCGGCTCTCTTCGGGCAGCGCCGAAATCAATTCCAGCGCCGCGCGCTCGCGTTCGTCCTCCACCATGCTTTCCATCGGCGAGGGCGCGGGGTCGGCGGCCAAGGCGATGGCGAGGTCCGCGGTCTCGCCGTCGAGCGGACGATGCCGTCGCGCGCGCAAATGATCGCGGGCCAAGTTGCGCGCGATCTGCCGCAGCCAAGGCAGGAAACTGCTGGGGTTCTGCAGGCGCTTGAGGTGTTCCCAGGCACAGAGGAAGGCGTCCTGGGCGATGTCCTCGCTGGCCGGCACATCGCGAGTGATCGCGAGCGCCACTGCGGTGACGGTGTTCTGGCAGGCGGCGACGATGCGCCCGTACGCTTCGCGGTCGCCTGCGCGGGCGGCGGGCAGTTCGCGTTCGATCAACAGGCCGATCGGTGCGTCGTTGGCGGCGAAAGCGGTAGCGTTCATGCGGCTGGGCGCTGTGCGCGGCGAGGCGTTTGGCCGCCGAGATCATGGGCGAGCGCCGACGATAGCCTGCGCGGCGGATGCGGGCGGTGTAATCGGATAGCAGCGTACACGAGGGTGCTCCGGAGGCGGCCAGAAGGCGGCGAATGAGAGGCAGACGGGTGAGAACCAGACGCACCAGCAGCGCCGATGTGACCGGGTCGGGCAGAATCGAGCCGGGCCGAGCCGAGCCGAGTGGCTCGCGGGTGTCCGATGGAGGCCTTCGCGCGATCGACCGATGCGCCGTCGATCGACCTGCTGTCAACCGACGCCCGCGACGGGCGTTGATTCCGATGCTCGGGCCGTCGTGCCCGCCCCTTCGTACCTAAGGACGACCATGAAAACCATCGCACCGCTTGCCTTCGCGCTCGCCATGGCCTGCACGGCCACTCTCGCATTCGCTCAGCCGCCGGCCGGCGCCGCGCAGCCCGGCACCGCCCAGCCCGGCGCCCGTCAAGCCAAAGTCGATACCAACGGCGATGGCGCGATCGATCGTAACGAGGCGTCGGCGCATCCGAAAATGGCCGAGCACTTCGATCGTCTCGACAAGAACAAAGACGGCCGCATCGATGCCGGCGAACGGCCGCAGCGTCAGGGCAAAGGCCGGGCGGCGGGCGACCGCCCCGGCGGTAAAGGCCAGCGCGGCGAGGCCATGGCCAAGCTCGACGGCAACGGCGACGGTCGTTTCAGTCGCGACGAACTCGCCGGTCGCGAACGCGCGCTGCAGAACTTCACAGCCATCGACGCCAACAAGGACGGGTTCCTGACCCGCGATGAAATGCGCGCCCACCATCAAGCCAATCGCGGCGAAAAAGGTCGGCAAGCGCGCTGATCGGCGCAAGGTTCCGAGCGCGGGCGCGTCATTTCTTCGAAATCGCGATGCTCGCGAAATAGCCCGCGCAAAGAACGTATCGCAGCTCGACGAAGCGGCCTTCGGGCCGCTTCGCTCTTATGGGGCCTCTTTGCGAGGTTTTGGCATCGGCGGCTCGAAAGTCGCGCTATCCATGCGCATGGCGGCTAAGCCGACGGGAACGTCGCAGCCGCAACTTCGATCGTGGCGCCGTTACTGCACGACGCGCAGCACACGCCATGCTTCGCCTTCGCGTTTGACCGCGAGCGTGCGCGTTTCGCTGCGCGGGCGGCCGTCTTTGCCGACATCGATCAATTCCAGGCGGATCGTGCCGGCGCCCGAGCCGTCGGTGCGATATTCGCCGACCGCGATCGACAACACGCCCGCGCGCATCGCGTCGTCGGCGCATTCCTTCGCCGGGCGCGCGATCAAACCTTTCGGCAAGCGTATCGCCGCGAGTCGTTCGGCGGATGGCGTTTCGCCATCGAGGGCGAGACACAAGCGCTCGATGGGATGTGCCGTCGACTGCGCCTCGATTTCCGCTTCGACCAACAACGCGGCCAAGGCTCTCGGCGTGGCGATCACATAGGTCGGCGCCGCCGCGGGCGCTTTCGGTGCCGCAGAAGCCGACGCCGAACGCGCAGGTGCCGCGCTGGCTGGAGCGCTCGTCGCAGGCGCGCCAGGCGTCGCCGGTTTGCGAAACGACAACAGGCTCATGCCAAGCGCGATGGCGATACCGACGAACAATGCGACGCGAATTCGGAATGCGCGACGTTTCGCAGCGTCTTCCGCAGCGCCGTCCTCTCCGCGCAGTTGATGCACGGTCGGCGTGGGCAGATACGATGTCGGCGAGCGGCCGGAATCCAGCAAACCGGCTTCGCGCAGCAACTCGCGCGCTTTCGGCTGATCGTCGGAATACACCACCCACACCGCAGGCTGTTCGCCGGCGTCGGCTGGCTCGCGATAACTGAAATTGCCGCGGATCGCGCCGCGAAACGTGCGGCCGTTGGTGATCTTCACCTCGATCTCGTGTTCGCGCAGCAGCGCGGCGACGCCCTCGACGTTTTCCAGCCGCGGGCTGGTGAAGACACGGCGCATCGTTCAACCGCCCTTGGTCGGAACGACGGCGTTGTCGTCGGCCAGCACGCGGATCATCCCTTCCTGCGTCGTGCTCGCGACCAAACCGCCGTTGCGGTCGAAGATCTGTCCGCGCGCCAAACCGCGCGCGCCCTGCGCGCTGGGGCTGTCGATGGAATACAACAGCCAATCGTCAGCGCGGAACGGGCGATGGAACCACAAGGCATGATCGAGCGAGGCCATCTGCACGTTCGGTTGGTAATAACTGATGCCGTGCGGAAACGTCGCGGTGCCGAGCAAATGGAAATCCGACGCGTACGCCAGCAGCGCGCGATGCAGTTCGGCCGCATCGCCCACCGGCTCGATCAGCTTGAACCACACTTGCTGATACGGCGGGCGCTTCGGCGGATTCAGATCGTCGCGCGGGTAGATCGGACGGAATTCGAACGGCCCCATGCGATCGAGCCAGCGCTGGACCTTGCTCGGCAAATGCGCCAGCGTGTTCGACGGCAATTTCTGCATCGGCGCCACGTCTTCGGGCGCCGGTACGTTGGGCATCGGCAATTGATGCTCGGCGCCGTGTTCGTGAATCTGGAACGAAGCCGCGCAGACGAAAATCGGCTGCCCGTGCTGAATGGCGGTGACGCGCCGCACCGAAAAACTGCCGCCGTCGCGGGTGCGGTCCACGTCGTAGACGATCGGCGCTTCGATATCGCCCGCGCGCAGGAAGTAGGCGTGCAGGGAATGCGCCGCGCGCGGCCCTTTGGCCGCATCGGCCGAATCCAGCGTCGCTTGGGCCGCCGACAGCGCCTGCCCCAGCACTTGCCCGCCGAACACGTATTTCGTGCCGATATCGCGGCTTTGGCCGCGGAAGAGGTTGTTTTCCAAACGCTCCAGCGACAGCAGTTCGATCAGTTCGGAGACGGGCGAGGGCATGCGGCGGACGGCGATGGCGGACGTCGCATCTTACTCGTAACTCGCCCGTTCGCGCCGATGCGCGCCGAGTCTCGACCGCCGGTCGTAGAGGGTCCCGGCGCGTCGCCCTTTAAAAGCGCCGCGCCACGGCGACGAATGCCGACGGCACGACATCGGCATCTTCGTCGATGATCGGGCTGGCGCGAATCTCGTTCGGGAAGGCGTCCACGCGCGCGCCGGAGAACAGGGACCAACGTTCGTTCAGCTCGACCGCAACCGCGAGGCCGGCATGCGGGACGACGACTTCGCCGGGCCGATAGGCGACGATTCCGCGGGCGATTTCCTTCGATGAGATGCCGTAATAGTAGTTCGCGACGTTCTTGGACAGCAGCGTGGCGCCGATGCCGGGAATCAGCGCGGTGCGGCCGATCTTGAAAGGATAGCGATAGTCCAGCGAGGCTTGATGGCCCTTGCTGACGCCGGAAACGTCGGTACGCGCGTCCGCGACGAATTCGCCCGCGATGCCCCGCCAAGCGACGGAAACGCCCGCGTCCGCGCCGAATTCGCGGTCGTCCAGCGAATTCCGGTCGATGCCGCGCACCGCGAGTTCGCTTCGGCTCAAGTCTTCGGCATCCATGCCTTCGGCGTGCGCGGCGACGAACACGTTGATGGACAAGTGTTCGCGATCGAGCAGGCGTATGCCCAAGGCATCGCCGCTGAAATAGACGCGATCGCCTTGATAGTCGACGAAAGGAAAGGCGAAACGCAGTCCTTTCTCTCCGAGGTAAAGCGGCGCGCGCGCCGAGGCGCCGATGCCCAACGTCCATCGAGAGTCCCTGCCGTCATCGCCAGCATCGCCGGAGCCGGCGAGCGCGGCGAACGGGGAAAAAGCAAACAACACGAAGCAATCGCGTATCCATCGCATGAGAGCGTCCTTTGCGTCAAAGCATCAAGAGAGCGGAATGAATCCGTTCGAATCGGCGCGCCATCCTAGCAATCGAAACGCTAAATTTTTGTGACGCTTCATCGGAATCGCCGTCCGGCGGTCTTCGACGCCTCGTTCCGATCGAAGCGAGCATCGTCGCGGAAACGATACCGCCGTCGATCCGAGCGATTTCGAATTCGGAAAGAGGCAGCATGAAACTCGGCCGCGAATCGAAAAGACAGTGAACCGATTCAATCGAGCCGCAGTCGCCGGTGCTAACGTCGATCCGCGCATGCCGATGGCGCATGCGCGTTCTCATCCATCCATCGATTCGGAGCCGAGTCATGTCATTTCGTTCCATCAAACACACGCTTTCCGCCGCATCGATCTTGGTGGCCGCCATGGCGACGTCAGCCGCGATGCTGCTGCCGGCGACCGCTTACGCCAGCCCGCCCACGATTTCCTCGTTCTCGTGCTCGAACTTGCCCTACGGCCCGGAGTTCGTCTGCATCGTCGCCTATAACTCCAATCTTCCTGCGACAGTGACGTGGTCGGGAGCGGACGGCACCGCCACCGCGGGTGCGGGCGTCGGTTATTTTTTCGGCCAGTGCGCCAACGGCGACTCGGTGATGGTGCGCGTGACCGTGACGAACGCCGACGGGACCGCGACAAGAAGCACCAAACGTTATCGCTGCATCGTCGGCTGAGTGCGGGCGAAGGCGTTGCGCGCCTTCGCCTTCGTATTCGTGCGAACGATCGGTTTCGTCGCTCGGTTCGCGTCAACCAAACTTCAGATCTTCGATTCGCGAGCGGCGCATTTCCGCGCGGGCAGTGCGATCGCTGCGATCGAGCCGGCGTTTCGGCGCCGACTCAATGAAACAGATGCCAGAAATCGCTGACCGTATGCAGCAGGCTGTGCGCCTGGGTGCCGGTTTGCCATGGATCGAACACGGCGGGCATTGGATGTCCGTCGCCGCTCTCTTCGGCGGCTTGCGCGATCCGTTGGCTGCTGCCGACATGGTCCACGGCCCAGCGCACGATCGATGCGAGCTGTGCCGTGGGCTGGCGTTCGGAGGGGGTATCGCAATCGCCCGCGTCGCAGGCGGGGGCGCGCCCGGTCGTCGAGGCGTCGCGCTGCATCGAGACCAGAAACGCCGCGCGGCGTTCGGCGTCGCCCTGCGCGTAGGCGTCGGCTAAATCCGCGACCGAGACATGGACGACACGATCGTCCGATGTCGCGACGTGGACCATCTGCGCCGCGCGGTCGATCGAGAGGGTGACGGCGGGGTGATCCTCCGCCACGACGAGCGCGGTGACGCGCTGGGTGTTCGGGTCGACGAACGAATAAACGCGATCGACTTCATAAATGCGACCTGCTTCGGCCCCGACATCCGTCGAGTCGTTTCGCGTCGCGAGCTCGCCGGTTTGCGCGACGACTTGCGCGCTGAGCGAGATCAGACCCAGTCCGAGCGCCAGGGCGAGCGGTTTGATGTGCGTCATGCGGATTCACTCCTCGTCGGTGCCGAGGCCTCAGTATGCCCGACCGCCGATCAACGACAATCGCGTTGCCGCCGATACGGACCGGCGGTTCAGCCGCCGGTCGACGGCACAAGTCGCTCCCAATCGATGCGTTCCATCACCCGGCCCCAGGGAAACAGCGGCCCCGGGTCGCGCTTTCGCGGGACTTGCGCGCTCGGGTCGTCCAGCGCTTCTTCCATCGCAGTGTCGAGGTCTTCGTGGCCGGCGATGTATTTCACCGTCGGAAATTCGCGCCGCAACTGCGCGAGCAAGGCCTGCAGCGCGACGATCTGCGCTTCGGGATAGGGCTCGCTCATCGCTTGGTGTTTGGAATCGCGCCAATGCGGATAGCGGCCGGTGTTCACCAGCTCGATGCCGATCGAACGCGGGTTGTAGCCGCGCACGTGATGCGCCACGCGATCGGGGCGCACGTAGAGAATCACGCGGCCGTCGCGATCGATGTAGTAATGCCCGCTGTTGCCGGTGCCGCTGCCTTCGTACAGCACTTTTTCGCCGAATTCGCGCGCGGACGCCAACGTCGGCGTTTCGGTGCAGTGGATCACCACCAAATCGATCTGCGATAACGGCCGTGCGTCGAGTTTCGCCTCGTAGGGCAGGGGCGCGACTTCGATGGCGAGCGCGCGCTCGACAGGCGCGGCTTCGATGGGGGTAGGCGCGTTCGGCGGCATGGGCGGCAGGTCGGGCAACATGAGGCGGATGCTAGCATTAGGGAATGCCGTTGCCGCCGCCCGAGTCCGAATTGCACCGCCTGATGACGCAGTTTCCGCGCGCGGGCCGTCTGCGTTGGCTTGGTTTGCGCCCCAAGCGCGACACGCCGATGCGCGTGGTCGAGAGCGCCGAGGCCGTGACCGGCGCGGGTCTGCGCGGAGACCGTTACGGCTCCGGCAGCGGCAAACGCGGCATCACCCTGATTCAAGCCGAGCATCTGCCGACGATCGCCGCGCTGTGCGGCCGCGAGGCGGTCGCGCCAGAGCTGCTGCGTCGCAATGCGGTGGTCGAAGGCATTCCGTTGATCGCCTTGAAAGGCCGACGCTTCCGCATCGGCGACGTGCTGTGCGAAGGCACCTCGCCCTGCGATCCCTGTTCGCGCATGGAAGCGGCGCTCGGTCCCGGCGGTTACAATGCGATGCGCGGCCATGGCGGCTTGTGCGCGCGGATTCTCGAAGGTGGCACGCTGCGGGTGGGCGATGTCGTCGAATGGTTGGAACACTGAGCACCCCATGCGCGGACATTGCATTCTTTCCCACGGCTTCGAAAGCGGCCCCGAGGCGACGAAGGTCGCGGCTCTTGCCGAAGTGGCCGAACGTCTGGGCTGGACGCACGAGCGTCCCGACTACACCGATTTGGACGCGAAACACGAAGTCAGCGAGCTCGGCGATGTTCTCGCGCGCTTGCAGCGTTTGCGCGCGTTGGCGCAGGCCGCCGCGGCGCGCGGGCCGCTGGTCTTGGCCGGGTCGAGCCTCGGCGCCTATATCTCCGCGCGAATTTCGCTGGAATTGCCGACGCAGGCGTTGTTTTTGATGGCGCCGCCGCTGACGATGGGGCCGTTGCCGGCTTTGGACGCTCCGAACATACCGATTTCGATCCTGCACGGCTGGGACGATGAATTGATTCCCGCCTCGGCCGTGGTCGATTGGGCGCATGCGCGTCGCGCACGATTGCTGTTGGTGGACGACACGCATCGACTGACCGCGAACGTGCGTACCTCCGCCGATGCGTTCGCCGTATTGCTCGCGGGGCTGCCCGTCGATGCGTCCCCAGGGCTGCCCGCATGAACGATCAAATGCATAAATTCTTCGCCTCCTGCGCGAAGGGATTGGAATATCTGCTCGTCGACGAACTGCTCGCGCTCGGGTGCGCGCGCGTCACCGCGGCGCGCGCGGGCGCGAACGTCGAAGGTACGCTGCGCGATGCGCAGCGCGCGGTGCTGTGGTCGCGTCTCGCCAGCCGCGTGCTGTGGCCGATCGGCGAATACGATTGCCCCGACGAGCGCGCGCTGTACGCCGGCGCCGCCGCCATCGATTGGTCGCAGCACTTGCGCGTGGGTATGAGTCTGGCCGTGGACGCGCATGTCTCCGGCCCCGCCATCACGCATGCGCGCTACGCCGCGCAACGGATCAAAGACGCCATCGTCGATACCCTGCGCGGTCCGAACGGCGAGCGCCCCAGCGTCGATCTGGAGGATCCCGATCTGCGTTTGAGCCTGGTGGTGCGCGCCGATAAATCCGGCGTGTCCAAAGCGATCCTGTCGGTCGATCTCGGCGGCGGTCCGCTGCATCGCCGCGGTTGGCGACGCACGCAGGGCGAAGCGCCGCTCAAGGAAACCTTGGCCGCTGCGGTGTTGATGCGCGGCGGCTGGGCAGCGTTGTATCGCGACGAAGATGGCGCTTTGCTCGACCCGATGTGCGGCAGCGGCACCTTGCTGATCGAAGGCGCGCTGATGGCCGCCGATGTCGCGCCGGGCCTGTCGCGGATGGGCGATAGCCTGCAAACGCCGTCGCGTTGGCGCGGATTCGATGTGTTGCATTGGCGTTCGCTTTGCGAGGACGCGGAACGGCGTTCGCGCGAAGGTCGCGCGACATTGCGACCGGTATTTTTCGGCAGCGATCTCGACCCGCATGCGAGCTGCGCCGCGCGCGAGAATGCGGAACGCGCGGGCGTGGCCGACAAGATCGCCTTCGATGTGCGCGATGTCGCGCGCTTGGAGCC
>JAGNNB010000418.1 GCA_017990865.1 Lysobacteraceae bacterium | reverse complement strand
CGGCATCGGAGTAGACTGCGGCCATGACGAACGCTTCCGAATCGCCGCGCGCGAACGCGCCGGAACGCCGCGCCGCCGCGCTGATCCTCGACGGCTTCGACGACTACAACGCGCGCTTCTCCGACATCACCCGCCGCGCGCGCAAACGCTTCGAACGCCGCGATTGGAAACTCGCGCAAACCGACAACGCCGCGCGCATCGATCTGTACGGCGCCTGCCTGCGCGAAACGCTCGCGCGGCTGGAAGCGTCGCTGGAAGAACGCGTGCGTTCGCGGCCGCTGTGGCGCGCGATCCGCGTCGCCTACGCCGAGCGCATCGTCGCCTTGCCCGATCGCGAGTTGTACAAGACCTTCTACAACTCGCTTGTGCGTCGATTCTTCCTGATCGACGGCGTGGCCCCGGACGTGGAATTCCTGGCGCTGGAGATCGTGCCGACCGGCGACCCCGCCTGCCCCGGACAAATCCGCGATGTGCCGCTCGACGAAAACGGCGAAGTGGCGTGGCGCGCGCTCTTCTCGGCGCTGGACTATCGCAACGGCTGGGCCGATCTGGACGCCAGCGCGCGCGCCGTCGCCGATGCGCTGCGCGGCCGCGGCGTGGTGGCGGCGACGATGCTCGCCGCGCCGTTCTATCGCGAACGTCGCGCGTATCTGGTCGGACGCGCGCACGGCGCGTCGGGCGCGTCGTATCCGTTCGCGATCGCCCTGGTCAGCGATGCCGACGGCGTGCGCGCCGACGCGGTGATCGTCGACGAACAACAGCTTTCCATTCTGTTCGGTTTTTCCCGCAGCTATTTCCACGTCGATCTGGTTCGCGTGGGCGATGCGGTCGCGTTCCTGCATCGGTTGTTGCCGCGCAAACCGCTGGACGAACTGTTCACGGTCGTCGGGCGCATCAAGCAGGGCAAGACCGAGCGCTACCGGCAAGTGTTTCGGCATCTGGCCGAATATCCCGAGGGCGAATTGGTCGCCGCAGACGGCGAACGCGGGATGGTGATGGCGGTGTTCACGCCGCGCGGCTATCCGGTGGTGTTCAAACTGATTCGCGACCGTTTCGCCTACCCCAAAGACATGGCGCGCGCCGATGTCGAGGAAAAATATCGCCTCGTCTTCCGTCGCGACCGCATCGGCCGGCTGATCGATGCGCAGGAATTCATGCGTTTGCGTTTCCCGAAACGCCAGTTTGCACCGGCCATGCTCGACGAATTGTTGCGCGAATGCGCGCAGACCGTGCAACTCGACGGCGACGATGTGCTGATACGGCATTGCTACGTCGAACGGCGCGTGCGGCCGCTGAATCTGTACGTGCGCGAAGCGCCGGCGCTCGCGGCCGAACGCGCGGTGCTCGATTACGGCCAGGCGATCAAAGACCTCGCGCGCAGCGGTATTTTCCCCGGCGATCTGCTGCTCAAGAATTTCGGCGTGACCCGCCACGGTCGCGTGCTGTTCTACGACTACGACGAACTGTGTCTGGTCGAGCAATGCGCCTTCCGCGCGGTGCCGCCGATACGCGAGGAAGACGAAACGCGTCCGCTCGACGAATGGCTGTATGCGCGGCCCGACGATGTGTTTCCGGAATTGTTCCCGCAGTTTCTCGGCATCCTGCCGGCCTTGCGCGAGCGTTTGCGGACGGTGCACGGCGAGATCTTCGACCCGGTGTGGTGGCGCGAGGTGCAAACCCGGCTCGCCGGAGGCGAACGCTTCGACGTGCCGCCGTACCCCGACGCGGAGCGCTTGCCGCCGCCCTCGGGCTGATGTCGGGACCGCGCACGCGCGCATGCGGCCGAGGCGAATTGCGGTACGCTGTCGGTCCTCGTCCCCCGCCGACTCGCCGCCATGCGCCCACTTTCGCCGCTCTCCTCGCCGCTCCGTTCATTGCTCGCGCTCGCGTTGTGCGCGCCCTTGCTGGTGTCGTGCGCAACCGCACGCGAAGACGCCACGGCAGCGAAAGCGCCGGCATCGGCGGCATCGCATGCCGCCGCGCTGGAGGCCGCCATCGCCGGCGATTGGCGCGATCCGAAAAACGCCGCGCGCGATAGCTATCGCCACCCGCGCGAGACGTTGACGTTCTTCGCGGTGACGCCGGACCAGAAGGTCGTGGAAATCACACCCGGCGGCGGCGGTTGGTACACCGAAATCCTCGGGCCTTATCTGCGCGAACGCGGCGTCTACACCGCGGCGATGGTCGACCCGATGGCCGCCGCCGAAGGTCGCAGCCGCGATGGGCAACAAAAATATCTGGACGATCTGAAAGCGCGTCTCGCCGCGCGCCCGGCGCAGTTCGATCGCGTCGCGCTGCGCCTGTTCGCGCCGAAACAACCGTCCTTCGCGGACGCCGGCAGCGTCGATACCGTGCTCACCTTCCGCAACGTCCATAACTGGGTGGCGGGCGGCACCGCCGAACTGTATTTCAAAGCGTTTTACGACGCGCTCAAACCCGGCGGCACGCTGGGCGTGGTGGAGCATCGCGCCAAACCCGGCACCGATCTGGACGCGATGAAGAAATCGGGGTATCTCACCGAAGAATTGGTGATCCGTCTCGCCACCGATGCGGGTTTCAAGCTCGATGCGAAAAGCGAGGCCAACGCGAATCCGAAGGACACCGCCGATCACAAAAACGGCGTGTGGACGCTGCCGCCGACCAATCGTCACGACCCGGAAGACGCCGCGACTTATCGCGCCATCGGCGAAAGCGATCGCATGACGCTGCGGTTCGTGAAACCTTCGGGCGGGTGATGTTTCGCGGGGCATGGAAACGTCCGCCGTACAGGCGCTGAAACTCGCTCTCGTTTCGACGCTCGGTTTGTCTCGGGATGCGCTGCATGTGTACGTCGGCTTGACCGTCTTCCTCGTCGTCGCCATCGTGCGGCGCAAGCGGTCGTGGATCCTGCTGTCCTGGCTCGCGGTCGTCGCGGTCGCCGTCTTCGGCGAAGCGCTGGATGCCGTCGACGATCTCCGATCGATCGGCCGCTGGCGCGTCGGCGCGAGCGTTCACGACATCGTCAACACGCTGTTCTGGCCGACGGCGCTGTCGTTTTTGGCGCGTTTCGACCGCCGCTTTCGCGCGCCCGGCCCCGACGACGCGCGCTGAAGCGACGGATCACCGTCGCGTTTCGATCAGTTGCCGCAGCAAAACGATCTGCTCGCTCTGCGCGGCGAGAATCTTCTCCAACTGCTCCACCCGCAGTTGGTCGAGTTTGTCGTGCAAGGCCATGATTTCCAGCTCGGCTTTCAGGTTGACGGCATAGTCGTGTTCCGCCGCGATCCGGTCGCGCGCGGCTTGCCGGTTCTGGCTCATCATGATGACCGGCGCCTGCAGCGCGGCCAGCATAGACAGCAGCAAGTTGAGGAAGATGAACGGGTAAGGGTCGAACGTATGCGCGCGCAGCAGCCACACGTTGCCGATCACCCACAGCGCCAGAA
>JAGNNB010000417.1 GCA_017990865.1 Lysobacteraceae bacterium | reverse complement strand
CGGTGCCCGGCACCAGCGATGGATCGGTCGACAGATTGCGCGTGATCACCATCCGACGATCGAGCCAGCGGAATTGGAACGGCACGCGGTCGGGGGATTCGAACAGCGCCTTCGCCACCGGCTCGGATTGGTTGTAGAAGCTGGCGTAGGTGTGGCCGCAGCGGACCTTCGCGGCGAACCGGGAGAACGCCAGGTAGGCTTCGGCCAGCGAACGGTCGCGGTCGAAGGTCTTGCGCAATTCGGCGAAATGGCCGGCCATCTGCCGCGGCGTGTTGTAGCGATACAGCCCCGGGTGCAGGCGCGTGTAGGCCTGCTCGAGCGTGTCGACATCGGCGCGCAGCCCGGCGGCGGGCTGCAGACGGTCGGCTGCGGTGGCCGTCATCGGCGTCGTCGCGCCCGGGACGGCCGCGCTGGGCGTCGCCTGCGCGGCGCTCGCGAAGGGCGCGCAGCCCAACAGCAGAGCGGCGGTCAGGCGGCGGAAGGCACTGCACGAAAGAAAGCCGATGCGAGGGGAAGGAAAAGGCGGCATCGAAAACGCTCCTGCGAAAGGGATCTGCACAGTGCGCCTGCCGCCGTCGATCGGCGACGCAAAACCGCATATGCGCGCGAATATTCAAGAAATGCGACGCCCTGAGCGCCCCGACGCCGGCTCGCCGGCTTTCATTCGCCGGTCGGGGTGCCGTGCGAGTCCGCTCGATATTCGCTGGGCGTCGCGCCGACCAACGCGCGAAACGCGCGATTGAAGCTGGCCTTGGAGCCGAAGCCGACCTCGAGCGCGATCGTGGTGATGTCCGCGCCGTCCCGTCCGCGCGGAGCTTCGCTCAGGCGCCGCTTGGCCTCTTCGATCCGCAGCCGATTCACGAACTGACTGAAGCTCAGGCCCAGTCCGTCATTGAGCGCGCGCGAGAGGTACTGCGTATTCGTTCCCAACCGGCGCGCGAGGTCGGCCAGATTCAGGTCCGGCTCTCGCCACCAGCCGGCTTCAGCGACGCGCGCGGACCAACGTTCGCCCAGCGCGCGCCAGTCGCGCTCCGGCGTCGGCGAGAGGTCCGTGGTCGGGGCGGTCTCGCCGACCGGGGCCGAGTGCGCGGCGGTGGACATCGTCGGCAGCGCGATCCCCGCATGCCGCCATCCCTCGATGCCGAGGTAATACACCAGCAGACTCAGCGCAAGGTAGAACGGGAAATAGTCGAAGTAGTTGAGGTCGGCGACGAGCCCATCGACCATCTGAAACCCGGCGCGGAGCGCGACCACCGCCGCCACCGCCCACAGAAACCCGCGCAGCCAGCCCAGATGCAGCTCTTCGCGCCGCGCGCTGTTGGCCTCCAGCCAGGCTTGATGGGCCCGATAGCGACCGAACGCCCGCCACCAGTACGCCGAGAGCGAGATCAAGATGGCCGCGTTCAGCAGAGGTGCGACGTAAGGCTCGTGGCCGGCGGCGTTCCAGGCCCACTTGGTCTGCAACGGCAGCGAGAACGCCACGCCGTAATAAGCGCCCTGCAGCGCGGCGGGCAGGAAATGCCAGCGCCAGCGCGGCGGCGAGGCGTCCTCGCCGAGCCGGCGCACGTAGAAATACAGCAGCGGCCCGAACGCCAGTTGCCAATAGAACGGTGCGAAGGTCAACCACGGATAGACATCGTAAAAGCCCGCATAGCCGATGGTATACGGCGTGATCATCAGCACCGTACCGACCAACAGCGCGGCCAGAAAGCGGTTCGCGGACGTATTGCGCTTGGCCTTGAACAGCAGGCCGGCGACGATCAGGCCGTGCAGACTGCCCAGGCCGAGCAAGGTGCTCCACGTGCCGAATTCGATCGTGGGCTCGCTCATCGCGGTGCGCCCGCCGCTGCGGTGCGGCCGCGCCGCGATGTCGCGATCGACGCCGGACTCGATGGCCGAATCGGCTTCGGGATCGGTGCCGGGATCGCTGCGAAAATCGGTCGGAACGCCATGGCACGATTGTGCCCGAAGCCCGGCATACCGGCGATGCTCGGCGACGGAAGCGTCATATCGGCGCGGAATCGGCCATAATCCCGTCCCCCGCTCGAACCGTCACCGTCATGTCCAAGAAGAAAATCGTCGCCCGCCTGTCCCCCATTCACGGCAATGGCGTGTTCGCCGACGAACCGATCAAGAAAGGCGATCGTATCGTGCGCTACAAAGGCAAGCTGCGCACCCACGACGAGGTCGACGAGGCCTACGGCGAACTGGACGAGAACGGGCATACCTTTCTTTTCACGCTCAACGACGAGTACGTGTTGGACGCGAACGTCGACGGCAACATCGCGCGCTGGATCAATCACAGTTGCAATCCCAACTGCGAGGCGGTGACCCAAGAGAACGACAAGGGCAAGTCGCACAAGGACAAGATCTTCATCGAGGCCATCCGCGATATCAAAGCGGGTGAGGAGCTGACCTATAACTATGGAATCGTGCTCGACGAGCCGCATACGGCCAAGCTCAAAAAACTGTGGGGTTGCAAATGCGGCTCCAAGAACTGCACCGGCACGATGCTGCAACCCAAACGGTGAAGCGCTGACGCGCGCCGCGTCGGGCGCCGCGACGTACGCGGCGCGACGGCATCGCGATAACGTCGAAATCGGCCCGATAAGGCCAAAAAAACCGATGCGCGCAATCGCGCGACCGGCGGTGGCCGCGGCATGACTAACGACAGTCGTTCGATGCGTGCCGATGGCACAGCATGCGCGGATCGATTCAGGGAGATTCTGCGGATGCGACAGATCTGCGCCGTTCTCGCGTTCGCGACATGCGCGGTTTGCTCGCAGGCGGCATTCTGTTCTCAGGCGTTCGCCGTGGAGATCGACGGCCGGATCGATCCGGAGGAATGGACCGCCGCGCAGCGCGTGGACGACTTCAGGCTCACCCAACCCTTGACGCGTGAGCCCGCGAAACACAAGACCGAAGCGTGGTATATGGCCACCGAAGCGGGGTTGGCGGTGGCGTTCCGCAGCGAGCAGCCGCCGGAGGTGCCGCGCACGCGTCAGCGTTTCCATCGCGACGACAACGGGAACGTCGATCGGGTCAACGTGTACGTCGATTTCGACGGCGACGGACGTACCGGTTACAACTTCATGCTGGCGCTGTCCGACGGCATCGGCGACGGCACCATCGCCAACGAAAACCAGTTCAACGCCGATTGGGACGGCGCGTGGCGCCATGCCGTTTCGGAAGACGCGACGAGTTGGTCGGCGGAAATACTGATTCCCTGGCACATCGCGCCGATGCGCGACGGCAACAACGGCAAGCGCATCATCGGACTGTCGCTCGACCGCGTGATCGGCGATACCGGCGATCGCATGTCGTGGCCGGCCGTCAGCTTCCAGGAACAACCCTATCTCAGCGTTTTGAACAAGGTCGAAATTCCGCACTACGACCAATCGCTGTTGACGGCCACTCCTTATAT
>JAGNNB010000416.1 GCA_017990865.1 Lysobacteraceae bacterium | reverse complement strand
TTCCAGATCGCGATCGAAGGCGTTGTGGCCGATGCCGACGCGATGGCTCAGCACATCGGCGACGGTCAGGCGCTGCGCCGCGGTCGGGTCGGCGAATCGCAACGACGGGATGTAATCGAGCGGGTGGCTGTCCCAGCGCAATTTACCGTCGGCGACCAATTGCGCGGTTACGGTGGAGGCGAAGGCTTTGGACAGCGAGGCCAACCGGAACACCGTATGCGCATCCACCGCCTCGGGATTGCTCGTATCGGTCACGCCGTAGCCGCGCGCGCTGAGGATCCGACCGCCTTGCACCACCGCCATCGCCAAGCCCGGCGTTTTGCCCGTGTCGACCAAGCCTTGGGCCAGGGCCTCGAACTCGCGCACATCGAAGCCCGTGGCCACGGGCATCACCCGAAGACTGGAGCCCGGATACACGCGCCGCATCGTGGCGCGCGGCGAATAGACGGCGAGCAGGCCGCTGTCCTGGCGGGCGTCGGCGCCGGTATCGCTGTCCCAACGGAACGAGGTCTGCGCCGACAAGCCCGACGAAACCGACAACAGCGCGCAGGCGGTGCCGACTTTCAGCGTCGCCGCGCGGGAGCGGCGCGGCCTGCGATCGTTCGGCGTCATCGCCTTACCTTTCATCAAAGAGTTCCCCTGCGTATGCTTCGCTTGCAGGGGGATCATAGCGCCTGCGTCGCGGTTTGCATGAATAAGTGGAGGTTCGATGACTATTTTGTTGATCTTGCTCGCAATTTTGGTCGTGATGGCGATCTGGGCCGTGGGTATTTACAACGGGCTGGTCACCTCGCGGAACGGATATAAAAACGCATTCGCGCAAATCGACGTGCAACTGCAGCGCCGCTTCGACTTGATTCCGAATCTGGTCGAAACCGCCAAGGGCTATCTGAAGCACGAGCGCGAAACCCTGGATGCGGTGATCTCCGCGCGTTCGGCCGCGCAGTCGGGTCTGGCCGCGGCCAAGGCCAATCCCGGCGATCCCGAAGCGATGGCCGCGTTGGCCGCCGCGCAGGGGCAACTGAATGCGGGGTTGGGTCGTTTGCTCGCCGTCGCCGAGGCCTATCCGGACCTCAAGGCCAACCAGAACATGATGCAGCTCACCGAAGAGCTGACCAGCACCGAGAACAAGGTGTCGTTCGCGCGGCAGGCCTTCAACGATGCGGTGATGAGCTTCAACAACAAGCGCGAAGTGTTCCCGTCCAGCCTGGTCGCCGGCATGTTCGGTTTCGCCGTCGCGACGCAGTTGGCTATCCCGGCCGACCGCCCTGAAATGCGCGAAGCACCGAAGGTGCAGTTCTGAACGAACGGGAATGGGGAATCGGGAATGGGGAATCGTAGAGCCGATCGGCACACGCGCCCGGCGGTAAGGCCGCCGCGCCCGTATCGACCGCTTTCGTTTTTCAGCCTCATTTCTCCGTCGCCTTAGCGCTGCTTTTGCGATTCCCCATTCCCGATTCCCCATTCCCAGCTCCCCAGCGCTCCAATGAACTTCTTCGAACGCCAAGCCGCCGCGCGCAAGACCTCCTCGCGGTTGATCCTGCTGTTCGCGCTCGCGGTGCTGGGCATCGTCGCCGCGGTCGATGTCGTGGTGTTGATCGGGCTGCTCGGTCGCGAAGAGGTCAGCGGCGGCGAACGGGTCGCGGCGCTGATCTTCGCCAGTGCCGTCACGGCGGGAATCATCGGTCTGGGTTCGATGTATCGCATCGCCAGTTTGCGCGGCGGCGGCGAAACGATCGCGTTGGAACTCGGCGGCGTGCCGGTGCCCGAACAAACGCGGGATCCGCAATTGCGTCGTCTGCGCAACGTGGTGGAAGAGATCGCGATCGCCTCCGGCGTGCCGGTGCCCAAGCTCTACGTACTCGAGCACGAATCCGGTATCAACGCGTTCGCGGCCGGTTACGCGCCGTCGGACGCGGCGGTCGCCGTCACCCGCGGCGCGTTGGAACGATTGAATCGCGATGAGTTGCAAGGTGTGATCGCGCACGAATTCAGCCATGTGCTGAACGGCGATATGCGCTTGAACATCCGCTTGATGGGCGTGCTGTTCGGCATCCTGGTGCTGGCGGTGATCGGCCGCAAGATTCTGGAACACAGCCGCTTCGGCGGACGCGACAAGAACGCGGCTCCGATGCTGATCGCCGCGCTGAGCGCGATGGCGATCGGGTATGTCGGTTTGTTCTTCGGGCGTTTGATCAAAGCCGGCGTCAGCCGCTCGCGCGAGATGTTGGCCGACGCCTCCGCTGTGCAATTCACCCGCCAAACGGCCGGGCTGTCCGGTGCCCTGAAAAAAATCGCCGGTACGAGCGAGGGCGCGACGCTCGAACATCGCGGCCAAGCCGAGGAGATCAGCCACATGCTGTTCGGCGACGGCGTGGGTCTCAGCGGCATGTTCGCCACGCATCCGCCGCTGATGGCGCGCATTCAGGCCCTGGAGCCGAGCTTCCGTCCCGATCATCTGTTGAACCTGCATCAGCGCTGGGCCGCCTCGCCGCCGAACGGCTGGGAAGAGGACGTGCAACTCGGGTTTGTCGAAGGCGCGTCCGCGCCGGCCGCCGTGCCGCCGCCGCTGCCCAAGGCCGACGCGCGCTTCGCGGTGACGCCGCCGATGGTGGTGGCGCAGGTCGCGCATCCGGCCGCCGACGACTACCGCCGCGCCGACGCCATCGTCGGTGCGATTCCCGAGCGTCTGCGTGCGCTGGCGACGCAGCGCGACGATGTGGTGCCGCTGATCGTCGGTCTGCTGTTGGACGACGACGCCCGCGTGCAGCGCATGCAGCACATGGAAATCGCGGCGCGCATGGGCCGGCAAACCGCCGATTTAGCCCTCGAATTCCGCCAAGCGCATTTGCTGACGTTGCACCCGATGCTGCGCCTGCCGCTGGCGGCGCTGGCGTTCCCGGTGCTGCGTTTGCGCCCACGCCCGGAATTGGGCGTCGTACTCGATACCGTACATGCCGTGGTCAATACCGACGGCCACGTGTCCGCGTTCGAATATTGCCTCGGTTGTTTGCTGCACACCCAGCTACGCGAATCGCTCGACCCGGGCCGTCATCGCGAATTCGGCCGCCGCAAGCTCGCGGACGTTCGTCCGCAAACCGCCACCTTGCTCGCGTTGATCGCACAAGCCGGCCACGACGGCGACGACGCCGCCAAGCGCGCGTACTTGGCCGGTATGCAGCGCGTGTTGCCGCAGGGGCATATCGACTATGCGCCGCCCGCCGAAGGCATGCGCGCGCTGGACGCGGTGTGGCCCTGGCTCGATGCGCTGGAGCCGCAGGCGAAACAGGAATTGGTCGAAGCCATCACCGTCGCGATCGGCCACGACGGCCGCGTCAGCGTCGCCGAATCCGAACTGCTGCGCACCGTTTGCGCGGTGCTGCATTGTCCGCTGCCGCCGATGCTGGAGCGGGGCTAATCGCGCCCCATGCCGCGTAGC
>JAGNNB010000041.1 GCA_017990865.1 Lysobacteraceae bacterium | reverse complement strand
ACCCTGGGCCAACTGCAGACCGCGACCGACGCCTACAACCGCAACACCGGCTTCAGCTACGACGCCAACGGCAACCTCGACCAGACCACCGACGCGCTGACGCGGGTCGCCGACAACAACTACGACCCGCTGGATCGCCTCAGCCGCACGCTGCAGGACATGAGCGGGATCGCGGCGGAGACCAAGTTCAGCTACGACGTGCTGGATAACCTGATCCAGGTGAACGACCCGAAGGGGTTGAACACCAATTACACCTACAACGGCCTGAGCGAGCTGACCACGCTGGCGAGCCCCGACACCGGCACCACGATTTACACCTACGACAGCGGCGGCAACCGCAAGACCCAGAAGGACGCGCGCAACAAGACCACGACCTACGCCTACGACGCCCTGAACCGGCTGACGACGGCCACCTACGCGGTGACCGCGCTCAACACCACCTACGTCTACGACACGCCGCAGGCCGACTGCCTCGCGGGCGAGACCTTCGGCAAGGGCCGGCTGGCCAAGTTCACCGACCAGAGCGGCAACACGACGTACTGCTACGACCGCTTCGGGCAGTTGGTGCGGAAGGTGCAGCGTACGAACAGCCAAGTGTTCACGCTGCGGTACGTCTACGAGACCAGCGGACGGCTGCAGAAGATCGTCTACCCCAACGGGGCCGAAGCCGATTACCTGTACGACGCGCAGGGCCGCATCCTCGAGGTGGGCGCCAAACCCGCCGCCGGCACGCGGCAAGTGCTGCTGACCGGCGCCGCCTACTACCCGTTCGGCCCGGCCCAGCAGTGGACCTACGGCAACGGCCGGGTGATGCAGCGCAGCCTGAACCAGAACTACCAGCCGGGCTTCGTGCAGGTCAACGCCAGCGGCGGCATCGATGTCGGCTACGAGTTCGATGAAGTCGGCAATCTCAAGAAACTGCGCGGCGCGAATCAGGCCGATCCGCCGAAGCGGCTGTTCGGCTACGACGCCCTCAACCGATTGACCGAGAACAAGGACGGCACCACCAACGCCGTGCTGCAGGGCTACGCCTACGACAAGACCGGCAACCGCACCAGCGCGACGATCGGCGGCACGACGACCGCGTACACGTATCCGGCCACGAACCACCGCCTGGGCCAGATCGGCGCGCTCGCGACCCGCGTCTACGACGCCAACGGCAACACCACCTCGGCCCCGGGCACGACGACCAAGAACTTCGTCTACGGCGACCACAACCGGATGACGCAGGCGAAGAACGGCACGACGGTGGTGATGAACTACGTCTACAACGGCCGCGGCGAGCAAGTCAGAAAGTACCTGGGCAGCGCCAACACCTACAGTCTGTACGACGAAGCGGGCCACTGGCTGGCGGACTACACCAACGCCACGACACCGACACAGCAGGTGATCTGGTTCGGCGACCTGCCGGTGGGCGTGATCGTGGGCACGGGCGCGAGCCAGAAGCTGCACTACATCGAACCGGATGCGCTGGGCACCCCGCGCGTGGTGGTCGACCCGACCCGCGGTGCGACCGGCACGGCGGTGTGGACGTGGGACCTGCAAGGCGAAGCCTTCGGCACGACGGCGCCGAATCAGAACCCCGACGGCGACGCGAACCAATTCGTGTTCAACATGCGGTTCCCGGGCCAGCGGTACGACAGCGCGAGCGGACTCAACTACAACTACTTCCGGGATTATGAAGCGGCTACGGGGCGCTATGTGGAGAGCGATCCAGTTGGGTTGTTAGGTGGAAATTCTCTGTATGCCTATGCTGCGGCACGACCATTCGATTTTTCGGATCCTTATGGACTTTGCTATGGCATGGGTTATTTGTTTTCGCCATCTTGTGCGTCTGCTGCCCGCCCGCCTACGCCTACTGTGCGATCCCCGGGAAATGGAAATTTGTTCTGGGGGTATACGGAACAAGATGCGAAGTGTTCTGTACCCGTTGCTGGACCTGGAATGGACATGTCTAACTGCATGTATCGTTGCTGCATGATTCATGATGCTTGTTATGCAAGAAATGGATGTAACGCTTCATCGTGGATAGGCACCATTTTCCGCAATATTTTGCCGGGATCTATCATTGCTCGAACGCTACCTGCGCAATGTGTGAAATGCAATCAAGAGGTGACTAAATGTCTTGCCATGGCAAGACCTATAAACATTGGATGCAAATGCATACCCTCGATATAAAGAAAGGCCGTAAGGTGCATTCGTAGGGCGGAACCCGCGAAGCGGATGACCAGCTTCGCTGTTGAAACCCCGCCCAATGTTTCGAACTGACGGGACACATCACGGCCCGACATACGGTGGAATCGCCTTCGGCGGTTCCGCCCTACGCGACCCCCACGTTCACGCAGAGGGTGCGCTTCGGCGCACCCTTCTTCGTTGTTCGATACGCAGAGATCGCATCGATCTTGTTCATATTTCGCGCGCGTCGGACTTGCAGAGACATCTCTCCATACGCTCGCGAATTGCTGCGCCGCACAGGTCGATATGCGTTTTCGTTCTTTCGCTTCTGCGCTGGCGGTCGCAGTCCGACGGTGGTCGCTTCGGTTAGCTTCGCGCTGCGCCGATGCAGTCAGGATCGACGCGCGACCGCCGCCGATCGCAATCGCGTGTGCGGTCGATCATCCGCGATGCACACATCCATTCAAGGAGCGAAGTCCATGTCTCATTCGCATCACATCCGCCCCCTCCGCCGCACCGCCATCGCCTTGTCGTTGGCTGTCGCCGCATTCGCTGTCGGTCAGGTCTCGGCCGCCGAGCGCGAGCCGGTGCTCAGCAAGGCCGTCGCCCATGCGATGAAGCGCGATCTCGGTATGAACGACGCGCAGCTCGCGAAATATTTCAACGCCGAGCGCACCGCCTACGTCAACGAAGCGCGCATGACGAAGCAAATAGGCGATCGTTTCGCCGGTAGCTGGTTGGAACGCGGCGCCGACGGCGAATACCGTTATGTGGTCGCCACCACCGGTTCCGCCAAAGTCGCGGCGGCCGGCGGAATCGAAGTGCGTCAGCATCGTTACACCGTACGCCAACTGGACAATGCGGTGGCCGAATTGAACGCCATCCACAACGCGACCCGGCAGAAGAGCCGTCTCGTCGGCGTGCATGCCTGGGCGGTGGACGTGCCCAACAACAAAGTCGTGATCACGGTCGCGTCGGGCTATTCGATGCGCGCGGTGGATTTCATCGCGGCCAGCAGCATCGATACGGGCATGATCCGTTTCGAAGTGTCGCCGTACGAAGCGCCCACGCCGTTGCTCAACGTGATCGGCGGTATCGAGTATCAATCCGGCGGCGGGCTGTGCTCGATCGGTTTCCCGGTGACGCGCGGCGCCACCAAGGGCTTCGCCACGGCCGGCCATTGCGGCGGCGTCGGCACGCAAGTGCGCCTTTCGGGCACGTTGGTCGGCTCGGTGCAGGGCCAGTTCTATCCGGTCGGCGACCAAGCGTGGGCCAACGTCCGCAGCACCGATACGTTGTTCGGCCAAGTCACCCGGTACAACGGCACGTTCCAGAACGTCCTTGGCCGCACCGCGGCGCCGATCGGCGCGGCAGTTTGCCGTTCCGGCCGGACCACCGGCTGGCGCTGCGGCACCATCGTGTCCTTCAACAACACGGTGAACTACGGCACCGGCAACGTGAACGGCCTCACCCGGTCCACCGCTTGCGCCGGTCGCGGCGACTCCGGCGGTTCGTGGATCACCGGCACCGGTCAGGCCCAAGGCGTGACCTCGGGCGGCCAGTTGCCCGCCGGTCAAAACAGCAACTGCAGCGTGGCCGCCCCGATCACCTGGTTCCAGCCGATCAACCCGATCCTCACCCGCTTCGGTTTGACGTTGAAGCTGTTCCCCTGATCCTCGCTGCACTCCCGTGATGCACGATGCCCCGGTCTGCCCGGGGCATCGTCTTTTCGGGCGGGACACGTCGTCGTCGCCATCGATGCCCGTTGCGCTGACTTCCGGCACGGGCTGCGGCCGGCGTTTCGGAGAACGATGGCGGCACCTTCCGACGGAATACGCACATGCGGCTGCAACGACGCGATCTCTTGAAACTCGGCGCACTGGGAATCGCCGCCGCCGCCGTCGGCGGCCCCGCCGTGGCGCAATCCACTCCCTCGGCGAAGGCCGGCGCGCCGCTGGATATTCTGATTCTCGGCGGCACCGGGCTCACCGGTCCGCATCAAGTGCGTTACGCCTTGGCGCGCGGGCATCGCGTGACGATCTTCAACCGCGGGCGCAAACAACCCGAGTGGCCGAGTCACGTCGAACAATTGCTCGGCGATCGCGACAAGAACGATTACGCGTCGATCGCGGCCGAAATCAAGAAAGGCCGACGCTGGGACGTGTGCATCGATAACCCCAGCAGCGTGCCGCTGTGGATTCGCGAAGCCGCCGCCGTACTCAAAGGCCATGTCGGCGCGTACACGATGATTTCGAGCTTGTCGGCCTACGCCGATAACGCGACGCCCGGACAAGACGAATCCGCGCCGTTGGCGAAGCTCGACGGCGATCCGATGAAAGAAACCATGGCCAGCCTGCGCGCGGACATGAACAAATACGCTGGCCTGAAAGCCGCGACCGAAGCCGAAACGCGCAAACATTTCGGTGCGAACGCCACGATTCTGCGGCCGGGTTTGATCGTCGGCCCCGGCGACGAAACCGACCGCTTCACGTATTGGCCGCTGCGTATGCGTCGCGGCGGCGAAGTGTTGTGTCCCGGCGACGGACGCGACCCGGTGCGCATCGTCGATGCGCGCGATCTGGGCGAATGGATGATTCGTCTCGCCGAAAGCAAAACCCGCGGCGTGTTCAACGCCTTCGGCCCCGACTACGACCTCGATACCGCCGCGTTGCTGTATGGCGTGCGCGCCTGCACCACGCAGGGCGCGAAACTCGTGTTCGTCCCCACCGAATTTCTGGACGCGCAAAACGTCTCCGCCTGGGGCGATATGCCCGCGTGGGTGCCGGCCGCCGGCGACAGCGCCGGATTCCACACACGCAACAACGCGAAAGCCGTGGCCGCGGGACTGACCTTCCGCAGCATCGCCGATACCACGCAAGCGACGTTGGCGTGGTTCGACGCCCAACCCGAAGAGCGTCGCAAAGCGGGCCCGCGAGCGGGCATCAAACCCGAACGCGAAGCCGAAGTGTTGGCGGCGTGGAAGGCGAAGAACGCGAGTTGAGCCGACGATCTGCCGCTTTTGTGGGAGCGCCGGCAGGCGCGATGGTGATCTCGAGATCACTCAGGTCGCGCCTGCCGGCGCTCCTACAACAGCGGGCGCTGGTTCGAGCGCTCGGCGGCGGTATGAGGTGTGTGCTCGATCGAAACGCCTTTCAAAAAACGCCCTTGCTTGCGGTGCGGAAGGCAAAGCCGGAAGGTTTAGGAAACGCCCATAGGCTGAGCGGTAACATTGCCGGCCGCGGGCGCGGTATCGATAGGCCCGGCGCTTGACCGCTGAGGCGGGCCGGTTCGATTCGCAACCCGAAGAGCGCCGCAAAGCCGGCGCGCGCGCATCAAACCCGAACGCGAAGCCGAAGTGTTGGCGGCGTGGAAGGCGAAGAACGCGAGTTGAGCCGACGATCTGCCGCTTTTGTGGGAGCGCCGGCAGGCGCGATCGCCACGTCATGGCTTGCAAGGCGAAACGGATGCGTTGAACCGGTCTCGCGACGCGCGCATGCGCATCCGACAGTTGCAGGCCACGAATCGCTGAAGCACGATCCTGTCAGAGCAGACAGGCTATAGCGCGTACCCGGGCAGGTTCACACTCTGTCTCCAAGGGATAGGGCAAAAAAAGCGGCGGCAACGTTGTTACATGATATCCGCCGGCCAGACACGACAAAGGCCGGTTGCCCGGCCTTGCCTGATTTGGTGCATCTATCAGCCGAAGCTGAGCAGCTTGTTAGCGGATAGAGCGCATTTCCTGATCTGTCAGTGCCGCCGACACTACGTCAGGGCGGTCGCAACGTCAACCGGGAGGACACATGGCGAAACTGGATTACAGACTGGGCTTGGATATCGGTACCAATTCCATCGGTTGGTGCGTCTATGCACTCGATACGGAAGGCGAGCCGCAGCGAATCGTCAGGATGGGTTCGCGGATTTTTTCGGATGGGCGCGATCCGAAAACGCTCGCATCGCTCGCGGCCAGTCGCCGTCAGGCTCGCCAAGCCCGTCGCCGCCGCGATCGCGTCCTCAAGCGTCGCCAAAAACTGATGCAGGCGTTGATCGAAGCGGGACTCATGCCCGCCGACGATGCAGGCCGAAAAGCGATCCAGCAAGAAGACCCCTACCAGCTCAGACTCAAAGGGCTGGATGAGCCGCTCAGCTTGCATCAATTCGGTCGGGCCTTGTATCACCTCTGCCGCAAGCGCGGCTTCAAGAGCAGCCGCAAAGACCGAGGCGACGCCGAGAAAGAAAAGGAATCGGGCAAAGTCAAGGAAGCGGTGAAAGCGCTTCAACGCCGCATCGATGCTGCGGGTTGCCGTACCGTCGGCGAATATCTTGGCCGCGAACACGCCCAACGCCGCCCGGTGCGTGCGCGTCGCAGCAGCGACGGCAACTACGTGCTGTATCTGCAGCGCGACATGGTGCAGGACGAATTCGAGCGATTGTGGGCAGCGCAACAAGCGCATCACACAAATCTGCTGACGCAAGCATTGCACGACACGCTCATCGATATCTTGTTGTTCCAGCGCCGCCTCAAGCCCGTGCTGCCCGGGCGCTGTCTGTTCGAAGAACACGAACATCGGCTACCGCTGTGCGCGCCGCTGCAGCAGCGTTTCCGCGTTCTGCAGGAATTGAACAATCTCCGCGTGAAAGAGGGCGTCGGCTACCGCCCGCTGAGCCTCGACGAACGCAATCGCATGCGCGATCTGCTGCTGAGCGAGCCCAAGCAAGTCAGCTTCGCCAAACTCGCCAAGGCGGCCGGCCTCGGCAAAGCCACCGCGTTCAATCTGGAATCCGAAAAGCGCAAAGGGCTCAACGGCGATGCCGCGTCGGCGCAATTTTCGGATCCCGCCGCGCTGGGCGAAGCATGGTGGTCGTTGCCCGAACCTACGCAAGAAGCGCTGGCCGTCTTGGTGGAGCGCGCCGACCAGGACGATGCGCTGATCCAAGCGCTGCAGGCGCTGCCCGGCGACACCGCGCCAGCCAGGGACATCCTGCGACCGCAGCCTTTCGAACAACACTGGCTGGACGCGCTCGCGCAGTCGCCCCGAATCGCGCCGGAGCAGGCTCGCGCGATCGCCCGCATCCGATTGCCCGAAGACTATGGCAGCCTGAGCCGCAAAGCCTTGCAGCGGATCGTGCCCGAGCTGGAGCGCGAGGTCGTGACCTACGACATCGCCGTGCAGCGCGCGGGTTACGCGCATCACTCGCAGTTGCATACCGGCGAGTTCTACAAGCGCATGCCGTACTACGGCGAAGTGCTGCGCAACTACACCGCGCCGGCCGAGTCCGCCAAAGACCCGGAAGAGCGCCGCTACGGCAAAATCGCCAACCCTACCGTGCATATCGGTTTGAATCAGTTGCGACAACTGATGAACGCCTTGATTCGCCGTTATGGCCATCCGCGCGAGATCGTCGTCGAGTTGGCGCGCGAATTCGGGCTTTCCGGCGAAAGGCGTCGCGAGATCGAACGCGAACAGGCCGACAACCAAAAGCGCAACGAAGCCTTCGATCGAACATTGACCGCACTCAGCCAAGCGCCCAATCGGGAGAATCGACTGCGTCTGCGGCTATGGCGCGAACTCGGCGAGGACGATGCGCTCGATCGCGTCTGCGTCTACTCCGGTCGCCGCATCGGCATGGCGATGCTGTTCAGCGACGAAGTGGAAATCGATCATATTTTGCCGTTCTCGCGCTCGCTGCACGACGGCAACGGCAATAAAGCGCTCTGTCTTCGTCAGGCCAACCGCGACAAAGGCAACAGCACGCCGTACGAAGCCTTCGGCCATTCGCCGCCGGGCTACGATTGGGCTGCGATCGAGTCGCGCGTGCAGCAGTTGTTCGCCGGCAGCAAACATCCGGCCACGCGCCGCAAGGCCGAACATTTCCGCGAAGACGCGCTGCGACATTTTCTGGGCGATCAGGATTTCCTCGCCCGCCACCTCACCGACACCGCCTACCTCTCGCGCGTCGCCAAACAATACCTCAGCTATGTCTGCCACAAGGATCGCGTTTGGACCAGCACCGGCAAACTCACCGGCATGCTGCGCGGCAAATGGGGGTTGAACCGCATGTTGTCCGGCGACAACCTCAAGAACCGCAACGATCACCGCCATCACGCGCTCGATGCCGCGGTCGTCGGCTTATGCGGTCGCAGCTTGATTCAGCGCGTGGCCACTGCCGCAGCGCGCGCGGAGACACGCGGCGAACACCGTTTGTTGGAAAACTTGGCGTTCCCATGGCCCAGCTTCCGCGACGATTTGCGCGACACCTTGAATAAGGTGGTGGTGTCGCATAAGCCGGATCACGGCAGGGAAGCCGCGCTCCACAACGACACGCATTACGGGCTGCGCGGAGAAGCGGACAAAAAAGGCGTGCCCTTGGTGGGCCGGTACGTGCCGCTGGACAGCCTGAAGGGCGTGGCCGATCTGGGGGGCCTCGCCGACGACGGCCTGCGTACGCGCCTGCAGGCCGTGCTCGAACCGCTGGGCAGCGCCAAGGACATCAAGGCTGCGTTGCAGCGGTTCGGTGAAAGCACCGGGATTCGCCGCGTGATGAAGCAAGAACGCTTGTCGGTGATCCCGATTCACGACCGACGCGATCGAAAGCCCTATCGCTACGTCAAAGGCGACGGCAACTACTGCTACGACATTTTCCTTCGCGACGATGGTCGTTGGGACGGCCGCGTCGCCACACTCTACGAAGCGAACCAGTGGCCGGAACGCGAGGCGGAAAGCACCCCAAAATTCGACGGCGAAGGACGGCCTTTGCTGATGCGTCTGCGCAAGGGCGACATCCTGATGACCGAGATCGACGGGCGCGCGCAACTGCTGCGTATCACCAGATTCACCGAGGGAATGATCGCCCTGGTCGCGTCCAACGAAGCGAACGTCGATATGCGCGCGCGCAACAAGGACTTACGCTACCTTTTCAAAGCGCCATCAGCGCTGAAACAGATTCAAGCACGCGTCGTCGGCGTCGATATCCTCGGTTATGTCAACGACCCGGGCTTCACGCCATGATCGGCCGCATCGTCGAGTTGGCGGGCGAAGGTCGCTATCTGCACATGGATCGCGGCTTCCTGGTGGCGGAGCGTCATGGCGCCGAACTGAGCGTAACAGATCAGGAAATGCGCTTTAGCCGGAACAAAGCGGGAGCCGGCCATGAGTGACCAGACGAGCATAACAAATCAGGAAATGCGCTCTAGCCGGAACTCAGCATCCGTCATGTCGTTACTCATGGCCGAGCGTAACAGATCAGGAAATGCGCTCTAGCCGGAACTACAAAGTGGAGGCGCCATGACCAGCGAGAGAGCGTAACAGATCAGGAAATGCGCTCTAGCCGGAACATCTTCACTTTCTTTGCCCGCTGGCCGTTGGAGCGTAACAGATCAGGAAATGCGCTCTAGCCGGAACAGGTGGTGTGGTGTTGCTGTGAGAGGAGATGAGCGTAACAGATCAGGAAATGCGCTTTAGCCTAAAGCTGGAACTGCCTCCAACCGTTCAGCCGGTACCGGAAGCGCTGCCGTCCTGACCGGCCATCCCGATGGTCCGGCCCCCGAGCGTCATCGTTGGGCCGTTCGGCGCGTCTTGTTGCAGGGTTTGCGCCTGGGCGATGGTCTGCGCTTGCTTTTGTTCCCGCGCGTCCACGCCGGCATTGGCGATCTCGGACGAACGCTCGACGGGGGTCTCGATCGCTTGCCCCAGATCGACCGCGACGCGCTTGTAGTGCGCCGTGGTCGGGTCGCCCTGGCCTGCGATCACGTATTGCGGCAGACCGGTTTGCGGATTGACGATCGTGCTCGCGTCGATCCGGGTCACGCCCGTCATGCCTGTTTGAACGTCGCCGACGACGTTCGCCGCCACGTTGGCGGCGAGACGTTCGCGCTGCTGTGGCGACAGATCGCCGAGCTTTTCGATCGGCGCGCGGTCGAGCGCAGTCGAGGTTTGCAGCCAGGTCTGATGTGCGGACGCGTCGAAACCCGGGTCGGAAATCAGCGCTGTCCGCGGCCGACTTTCGAGCGATTGGCCGGGTTCTTCGATGTCCAAAGACGCGCGCCGACCCTGTCCGCGCGGTTGCGGCGCAACGGGCCGCAGATCCGGTGCGTCGGGGTCGATATGAAGAAGAGGCGTCCGTCGCCCATTGCGCTCCAATTGCAGATCGATCGTGCCGTCGCGATTGTTCACGCGCCGCAATTGATCGCGATCGAACTCGCTGTAGACGCCATTGATACTGGCGATGCCGTGCCCGTTCCTGTCCCAAACGACGAAGTTGTTTCCGGATGCGTAAAGGCCGTCGCTGACGAACCTCTCGCCGTTTTTGGTCGACGTCTGGCCGATACGATAATCGCCGCCTCGACTGAGCGCTTCGATGAATTCCGGCGAACTTGAACGCTGCAAGAACAGCTCTTTGATCACGGCGTAATGCCGCGGCAAATTCCGATTGGCGTTGTTCGCGTCGAGATCATTCGGATTGACGAGGGGATTCGAAATAACGCTGCTCCAATCGTCCCGCAACGGGCTTCGTCGATCGCTATGATGGAGTGCGATGATCACTTCCGCGCCTTGTAGCGCGTCGTCACGCCCATCGCGGATGCTCCCGCCGATGGCGGTGATGGCGTTATTGAGCTGGCCGAAATTCCGAAATTCGTTGTTTTCGATGCGATCGAACATTCGCTCGGCTTGCCCCGGGTTCTGGTTGTGCAGCTTTCCCATCACCGTGGCTATTCTGACCTGATCGTCGAACGACGCATTGCTGAACAAACGCGTCGTACTCAAAGGTGTATAGACGTCAGTGGCCAGCGTCCGGGCCTGCAAAGCATCGTGCCGATGCACGAAATTGATCCCGGCTTCGGACGCAAGGTAGGTGTTGATGCGCCTTTGCGAAACGGCATCCATCGACCGTCCGTTATCGGCTCGAATCGCGTCGCCGTCCCGACTTAGGTCTCTGATCGCGCGATCGCGATTCTGTGCCGTAAATCTCTCGTTCGCCGGAGCCCAGGCCTGATAAGCCTCGACGAGTTCTTTCGCGACCGCAGGCCGTTGCCCAAAGTCGATTTGCAGGGTACCGATCGTCAGGCCGCTGTCATCCACAGGCCGCATTCGGCCATCGTTTCCGATGCTTCCGGCGAATGAGAGCGCGTACGGATTCCTACCGCCTTCCGATGCCACGCCGATCGCGAAGTAGGAAACAGCGTTGAGTCCGTTAATCGTCACAACTTCGCGTTGAGGTGCGTTTCGCTGCTGTGGTCCCAGCGCGACACGGCGTTCGTCGTCGAATGGTTCGGCCATGTTCCTTGCTCCCCTGTCGTCGGATCGATTGTTTGGGCCTATTCGGCGCAGTCGTTCGCCAGCGGCGGCGATTGGCCTGGGGCGACGTAGTGCAGTTTGAGATATTCGACATACCCCGTCTTGCCGTATTGCCGATGCCAGACAAGACGATCGCCTTCCCTCTCCGCATAGGCGTCTTCTGCGGCGAACGCCGGGCATGATCCGGGACCGTGTTCCCGAGTGTCGCGACAGAATCGCAGGTACAGCCTGCCGCTGCGAACCTCGCCGATCAGTGCGCCATTGCTGGCTCTGGTGAGGTTGCCGTCATCCCATGTGCCTGCGACGTTCCGTTCGGATTCCGGTCGAATGCGTAGCGTGGCCGAATGCTTGCGGCCGCAGCCCTGAGCGTAAGCCCACTCGCCCACGAACGGTTGCGTGAGGTTCTTCGAGCCGCTTGGTGCTTGGGCCGGCGGGGGTATCGGTTGTGCGGTCGGCGCGTATTTCTCTTGCTCGCAGGCGGATTCGAGCGGCGTGTCCTCGCCGGGCCCTATCTCGGTATCGTCTTCGACGCGATGCCACGCGAGACCTTCACCTCGCTTGCGTACGTACACCTTCGCCGGCCCGAAGTCCGGACATGCCCGGCCGCCTGCTCGGGCGCCCGTCGCATGGCAGAAACGCAGCAGCAGCTTGTCGTCGCTCAGCTCGCCGATGACGCTGCCCTCGTAACCATCTTCGCTGTTGTACGAAGTCCAATCGCCGCGTGCGATCTTTTCGGTGGCATCGCGCAAATCCAGCGCCGCGGAGTAATCGGGTGCGCATGCCGCCTTTCTTTCGTAGGACCAGCGCCCGATGAACGTATGTGCTCCCCGGTTCTCGCCGGCCGGATGCGCGGGTGCTGATGTCTCGACGGTTTTCTTCGCGGTTTCCGCGCTGGCCGGACGCTGCGCGCAACCCGCGCCCGATGCCAGCGACAGGCACGCGACCCATAGACAGGCGACCGGCAGCAGTTGGGTCATGCGCGTTCCCTCGATGACAACGGGGTGATAGTACCGCGAGCGCAGAAGCCGAGTAGGCTTGCGGTCGGGTCGCTGATGTAGGCTTGATACGGCATCAGGCTGCTGCACGTGTCCTCACGGGCGCAATGCCGGCAATTCGGGTCGCCAGTCGAGTGATCGGACCAGGTTTTCGCCCGTGTTATTTGATTATCTAACTGATATTAAAAGAGAATTCGCAAAGCATGAAAATCGCCAGTTGGAACGTCAATTCCCTCAACGTGCGCTTGCCGCATTTGGAGCAGTGGCTGCAGGACGCCAAACCCGATGTGGTGGGGTTGCAGGAAACCAAGCTGGAAGACACCAAGTTCCCCG
>JAGNNB010000415.1 GCA_017990865.1 Lysobacteraceae bacterium | reverse complement strand
GTGCTGATCGGTCTGGGCGCGGCGGTGTTCATCAATATCTGCGCGCAAATCTGGTTGGCGTTGGCGCATCATCGCCGCCGTCACGACTGGCTGCCCTACGCCACAACCACTTACGACGTCACCACCACCACGGTCGTCTTGGTGGCGTTGAATCTCAGCGACCCGGTCGCGCCTTTCAACAGCGTGGTGGTGTGGTGTTTCTATTTGCTGGCGATCGGCATGACCGCGCTGCGCAACGACGGCCGTTTGACCTTGTACGCGGGCGGCATGGCGATGCTGCAGTACGCGCTGTTGGTCGTCGCTTTGTTCGCTTTGGCGGATAACCCGGAGGAACTGGTGTCGGTGCAATACGGCACCGTCGATGCCGGCGCCCAGGCCGAACGCGTCGTGCTGATGCTGTTGATGACCTTGCTGACGACGACGATCGTTTATCGCATGCAGCGATTGATCGAATCCTCGGGTACCGACGGCTTGACCGGCCTGCCCAATCGCGCCTGGCTGGTGCAGCGCATGCCGCGGATTCTCGAAGCGGTGCGCGAAGAAGGCGAATCGCTGACGCTGGGCCTGCTCGATCTGGACGACTTCAAGCGCATCAACGCGCAAGCCGGCCATTTGGCCGGGGATCGCGCGATTCGTCACGTCGCCGCGTCGATGCGGGACATGCTCGGTCCGCGCGAGCGCATCGTGCGCATCGGCGGCCAGGAATTCGTGCTGTTGCTGCGCTGCCCGATCGGCAACGCGTGGGAGCGTTTGGATCGGCTGCGGCATTCGATGGTCGAGCGCCCGTTCGTCCCCGAACGCGGCGCGGACCCCATGCCCATCTGTTTCAGCGGCGGGCTATCGTCCTATCCGATGGACGGCAGCGATGTCTCGTCGCTGCTGCGCACCGCCGACCGTCGTCTGCAGGCGGCGAAGAACGAAGGCCGCAATCGCGTGGTGGCGCGGGATACCTGAGGAAATTCCGAGCGATTCGAACTTCCGCGCACCGAGGCGGGAGCGCGCGGTTCGAACGCGCAAGTGTTTGAAAGTGTTTGATTCGGCGGGAACGAGCGCACGCTTGGTTCGCATTACGTCCACCGGACGCGCCGCAGCGCAGCATCGTCGACGTCTCCTTCAAATCCGGCGCGGCCCATCGCGCCGGTTCGACCGGTCCCCATTGCCCATTCCCAGCCCCTGCCCTACCCTGCCGGGGTTCGGCTGATGGCCTGGGGAGCGAGTGATGGATGTAGTGACGCGGATCGGCTTCGGCCTGTTCGGTTTGGCGGTGCTGATCGGCCTCGCCTGGGTCTTTTCCAACAACAAGAAAGCGGTGGACTGGAAGCTGGTGGGGACCGGCGTCGGTTTGCAGATCGCGTTCGCGACGCTGGTCTTGCTCGGGCCCAGCTTGGTGCCCTATGTCGAAGCGGTGCTCGGCGAGTACACGCCGTATTGGCGCAACTTCGTCAAATACGGCCTGCTCGGCGCTTTCGCGCTGTTCGTATTGGCGCAATGGTCGCGCATGGCCGCGCAGCGGACTCTGCTGATTCGCGCCGCCGCCGCGCTCGGCATCACTGCGGCGGTGTTGGGCCTGCCGTTGATCGGCGAGGGCTTCGAGGCCGCGGGCAGCGTGTTCATCCAGTTGATCGGTTTCACCACCGAAGGCGCCAAGATGATCCTCGGCGGCTTCGCCGACCAGGACAAATACGGCTTCATCTTCATTTTCCATGCGCTGCCGACGGTGATCTTCTTCGCCTCGTTCATGGCGGTGCTGTATCACCTCGGCGTGATGCAGTGGATCGTCAAGATCATGGCGATGGCCATCACCAAGGTGATGAAGGTCTCCGGCGCCGAAACCACCAGCGTCTGCGCCAGCGTGTTCATCGGTCAGACCGAAGCGCCGCTGACGGTGCGTCCGTACATCAACAAGATGACCGACTCCGAGCTGCTGACGATGATGATCGGCGGCATGGCGCATATCGCCGGCGGCGTGATGGCGGTGTACATCGGCATGCTCGCCGGCACCGACGTGATGCAGCAGCAGATCTACGCCAAGCACTTCCTCGCCGCGTCGATCATGGCCGCGCCGGCCACGCTGCTGATCGCCAAAATCCTGATCCCCGAAACCGGCACGCCGCAGACCGGCGGCACGGTGACGGTGCATGTGGAAAAAGAAAGCAAGAACATCATCGACGCCGCCGCCGCGGGCGCCTCGGACGGCATGAAGTTGGCCATCAATATCGCCGCGATGCTGCTGGCCTTCGTCGCGTTGATCGCGATGCTCAATGCGATCATCGGCTGGTTCGGCGATTGGCATTTCAGCAACTATCAGAGCATCAACATGATGCTCAACGACGGCGTGGTCGACGCGGCGCAGCATAAGGTGCGCTTGAATCTCGGCCTGATCCTCGGCTACGTGCTGGCGCCGATCGCGTGGGTGATCGGCATCGAATGGAACGACGCGGTGATCGCCGGCGGCTTGATCGGTCAGAAAGTGGTGCTGAACGAGTTCATCGCCTATCTGCAGTTGGCGCAGACCACCGTGGGCGATGGCCCCGGCCAGATCAGCGAGAATTCGCGTCTGATCCTGACCTACGCGCTGTGCGGCTTCGCCAATTTCGCGTCGATCGCGATTCAGATCGGCGGCATCGGCGGCATCGCGCCGGAACGCCGCAGCGACCTCGCCCGCTTCGGCCTGCGCGCGGTGCTCGGCGGCTCGATCGCCACCCTGATGACCGCCACCATCGCCGGTGTGCTCATCCATTTGCGTTGATGCCTTTATGAATCGATTCGTCGAAATCGATTCGTAAAACAGATTGCGATACGGGCCGCCGCGACAGCGTCGGCCCCATGCGATGATCGCCCTGCCCACCGACGCCCCCGGAGCGATCCGGGGGCGCCGTCGTCCGAGACATTCCCCCATGAAACGCACCAAATCCTCGTCCTCCGCCCAAGTCGTCGTCGTCGGCTCGTTCAACGTCGATCACGTCTGGCGCTGCGACGCGCTGCCCGCGGCCGGCGCCACGCTCGGCGGCGACTACGCCAGCGGCCCCGGCGGCAAAGGCTTCAACCAAGCCATCGCCGCCGTGCGCAGCGGCGCGCGCACCGCGTTCGTCTGCGCGCTGGGCAACGACTTGGGCGGCCACCACGCGCGTTCGCTCGCGACCGCGGAGGCGATCGACCTGCGCGACGAAGTCGGCATCGCGCCCACAGGCAGCGCCGGCATTTTCGTCGACGCCCAAGGCCGCAACAGCATCGTCGTCGGCGCCGGCGCGAACGCCGAACTCTCCGCGGAGTTCCTCGACGCCCAGCGCGATCTCATCGCCGCCTCGTCGGTGGTGTTGGCGCAGTTGGAAACGCCGGTCGAAGCCGCAGTCGCCGCGCTGCGGCACGCGCGCGCGGCCGGTCGTATCGGCGTGCTGAATCCGGCTCCGGTGAACGCGCAAATTCCGACGGAATTGCTCTCGCTCA
>JAGNNB010000040.1 GCA_017990865.1 Lysobacteraceae bacterium | reverse complement strand
GTGTTCTTCCCGTACAGCGTGCCCTGCGGGCCGCGCAGCACTTCGACGCGGTTGACGTCGAACACATCGAGCAAGGCGCCTTGCGGACGCGCGATGTAGACGTCGTCGAGATAGATGCCGACGCCCGGATCGACGCCCCACAACGGGTCGGACTGACCGACGCCGCGGATGTAGGCGGTGACGGTGCTGCTGGAGCCGCGCGCGGCGTAGATGGTCAGGTTCGGCACCTGGGCGTCGAGGTCGCTGAGGTCTTCGACGTTGAGCTTATCGAGCGTATCGGAGGTGAAGGCCGTGACCGCGACCGGCACATCCTGCAAGGTCTCTTCGCGTTTGCGTGCGGTGACGGTGATGGTGTCCAGCGTGGACTGGTCTTCGGCCTGCGCCTCGGCCTCCTGCGCCTGCACCTGCGCGGCCGGGGCCACGACGGCGGCCAGCGCCAGCCATACGCCCAAGCTCAAACCGTTGCGGCGCATGCCGTTACCCTGTTTCGTCGCCTTGCTGTTCATCGAATCGCCTCTTATGCATAAGCCCATGGGCCGCCGACCTTCGGCGGCCACGATGCGGCAAGCCTAGAGGCCCCCTCCCCTCGGGGCACTTGTACCTTCGGACAATGGGCCGGGCAGCGGCCTGCGCGGACACTGCCGCCATTCGTCCGGCGGTGGCGTCGGTGCGCGTGCGCGCTCGGGCGCCGCGCTCGTCCGGGCCCCGCCTTACCGCAAGGAATCGTTCATGTCGTTCGCGATCGTCTTGGCCGCGCTGTGCTTTCTGATGTTCGTGGCCTACCGCGGCTACAGCGTGATTCTGTTCGCGCCCATCGCGGCGCTGGGCGCGGTGTTGTTGACCGACCCGTCGATGGTCGCCCCCATGTTCACCGGCCTGTTCATGGAGAAGATGGTCGGCTTCCTGAAGCTGTACTTCCCGGTGTTTTTGCTCGGCGCGATCTTCGGCAAGCTGATCGAAACCTCCGGTTTCTCCAAATCCATCGTGCAGGCCACGATCAAGCTCTTCGGCCCGGAGCGCGCGATGTTGTCGATCGTCGCGGTCTGCGCCCTGCTCACCTACGGCGGCGTGTCGCTGTTCGTGGTGGTGTTCGCGGTGTATCCGTTCGCCGCCGAATTGTTCCGCCAGAGCGATATTCCCAAGCGTTTGATTCCCGGCACGATCGCCCTTGGCGCGTTCACCTTCACCATGGACGCGCTGCCGGGCACGCCGCAGATCCAGAACATCATTCCGACCTCGTTCTTCGGCACCGATGCCTGGGCCGCACCGTGGCTCGGCAGCATCGGCGCGCTGTTCATCCTTACGGTCGGCATGCTGTATCTGGAATCGCGCCGTCGCGCCGCGAAGCGCAAAGGCGAAGGTTACGGCGATCCGGCGACGCTGCAGAACGAACCGGCGCCGTTCGCGGCCGACATGAAGCTCGCGCATCCGCTGATCGCGCTCTCGCCGCTGCTGCTGGTGGGCGTGGTCAATAAAGTGTTGGGGCTGTGGATTCCCGAGTTTTACGGCAAGAACCACGAATTCGTGCCCGCGGTGATCGGCAAAGCCGCACCGGTGGTGCAGGAAATCTCGAAAGTCGCCGCGATCTGGGCGGTGCAGGCCGCCTTGCTCGCGGGCATCGCCGCCGTCGTGCTGCTGGCGTGGAAGCCGGTGGTCGCCAGTTTCGCCGAAGGCACCAAGTCGGCGATCGGCGGCGCCTTGCTGGCGTCGATGAACACCGCATCGGAATATGGCTTCGGCGCGGTCATCGCCGGCCTGCCCGGCTTCCTGGTCGTCGCCAATGCCCTGCACGCGATTCCGAACCCGCTGATCAACGAGGCGATCACCGTCACCTCGTTGGCCGGCATCACCGGCTCGGCGTCCGGCGGCATGAGCATCGCGCTGGCGGCGATGGCCGAGACCTTCATCGCCAACGCGCAGGCCGCGGAGATTCCGATGGAGGTGCTGCATCGCATCGCATCGATGGCCTCCGGCGGTATGGATACCTTGCCGCACAACGGCGCGGTGATCACGCTGCTGGCCGTCACCGGTTTGACCCATCGCCAAGCGTATAAAGACGTGTTCGCGATCACGCTGATCAAGACCGCGGCCGTGTTCGTCGTGATCGGCGTGTTCTACGCCACCGGCCTGGTATAAACGCGATACCCCGTAGAGCGGAGCACAGCTCCGCTGCAATGCCCTTGTACAGCGGAGCGCAGCTCCGCTGTACATCATGAGACCTGTAGAGCGGAGCGAAGCTCCGCTGCAGAGCCAGCGACCCACCCGTAGAGCGGAGCGCAGCTCCGCTGCAAAATCTCGAGGCAAGCGTAGCGGAGCTGTGCTCCGCTCTACGTAAAGACAAGCGGAGCTGCGCTCCGCTCTACATCATCAAACGCGGCATACCGCATCGTTTTCCCACAACGCCACATCGAGCCCCCCATGTCCGACCGTTTTCTCGAACACCGCACCGCCCTCGTCACCGGCAGCACCTCCGGTATCGGTCTCGCCATCGCCTGCGGGCTGGCCGCGGCCGGCGCCAAAATCGCCGTCAACGGTCTGGGCACGCCCGAGCAAATCGACGATGCGCTGCGCGCGGTGCGCGAAGCCGGCGCTGCCGATGCGCGCCATTTCGGCGCGGATCTGCGCGATCCCGAGCAAATCGAAACGATGATGGCGCAGATCGCGGAGTGGTCGGCGGTCGACATCCTGGTCAACAACGCCGGCATCCAGCATGCGGTGCCGCTCGCGGACATGCCGACGCAGAAATGGAACGATATTCTCGCGATCAATCTCAGTTCCGCGTTCCACACGATGCGCCTGGCGATGCCCGGTATGGCCGAGCGCGGTTATGGCCGCGTGATCAATATCGCATCGGTGCATGGCCTCGTGGCGTCGGTGAACAAAGCGCCGTACGTGGCCAGCAAATTCGGCATCGTCGGTTTGAGCAAGGTCGCGGGCTTGGAATACGCCGCGCTCGGAAGCCGCGAATCCGGCGGCATCACCGTCAACTGCATTTGCCCGGGTTGGGTGGAAACCGCGCTGATCGAGCCGCAAATCCAAGCGCGTCGCGACGGCGGCAGCCGCGAAGACGGCGTGCGCGCCTTGGTGAGCGAGAAGCAGCCCAGCGGGCGCATGTCGTTGCCGGAAGACATCGCCGCAATGGCGACGTGGTTGTGCCGCCGCGAGTCGCACAACATCACCGGCGCTTCGTTTCCGATCGACGGCGGCTGGACCGCTCAGTAAAGGTTTCGTTAAAAAAGTGACCGATTGCTCGTATCGCGCTGCGGATCACGATTCCAAACGCGACGTGTCAACGTGCGGCCTCATATTTCGTTCATGATCGCGCCGAGTGCGGTCGTTGGATCGCGCGCAGATCAGGAGCGTTCCGATGGCCAGACCGATTCTCCCTTTTTCGCGACGCAAAGCGCTTCACAACGCGATCCTGCAGCGTAACGGCATTCGCGGACGTGTCCGCTTCCAGCCGATCCCCGAGCGCATCCTGGAACCCGAGCCCGAGCAAGCACCAGAAATAGTCACGCCATCTGGCGGAATGCCGGTGCGGTCGGGGGCCGTCGCCGCCGACGCATCGCGTTCGTTGTTGGTCACGCTGCAGCGCGCGCCCTTCGCGGTTCGCGTATTGAATAACTTGACCGCGTGCGCGACCGCGACGTCCATCGCTGAATTCAACGCGCTCGGCGCGAACGATACGGCGCGGCTCACCGCCTTCGTCGATCAGCAGATGAACCCGACGGCGATCGACGACAGCGCGCTGGAAGCCCGGCTCTCCGTCGCCAACGGCTTCACCACGCTCAACAAGACGCTCGCCCAGCTCTGGGCCGACCATGTTCTGGTCACGACCGACAGCGGAGCGCCCGCGCGCGAAACCCAACGCGCCGCGCTGATGCGCACGGCGTATTCGAAGCGCCAGTTGCAGGAACAACTCGTCGATTTCTGGCAAAACCATTTCAACGTCGCCATCAACAGCGGCACGGCATCGTCGGTGTACGTGCATTACAACCGCGACGTCATCCGCGCCAATGTCTTCGGCAATTTCCGCACGATGCTCGAAGCGGTCGGCCAAAGCACCGCGATGATGTACTACCTCAACAACCGCAGCAATTCGCGTTCCGGCCCCAACGAGAACTACGCGCGCGAATTGCTGGAGCTGCATGCGATGGGCGCGGAAAACTACCTCGGCTTCGTCAACCCGACGCAAGTGCCGCCCGCACCCGAAGATCCGAATTATCCGATCGGCTACACCGATCTGGACGTCTACGACACCGCCGCCGCGTTCACCGGTTGGACCGTGAAAAACGGAGGCAACGGCTTCCCGACCGAAAACGACGGCACCTTCGCCTACCGCCAAGCGATGCACGACGCCGGCCCGAAACAAGTGCTCGGTATGTATATCTTCCCCGAGCAGGCGGCGATGAAAGACGGCCGCGATATCTACGACCGTCTCGCCACCCATCCGCGCGTCGCGAAATTCATCTGCAAAAAACTGATCCGACGCTTCATCGCCGACAATCCGGATCAAGCGTTGATCGACAGCGCCGCCGCGGTGTTCCGCGCCAACTGGCAGCACCCGAACCAAATCCGACTCACGCTGCGGCACATCCTGCTCTCGGACGCCTTCAAGAACGCGTGGGGACAGAAGTATCGACGCCCGTTCGAACTGATGGCCGCCGCCTTGCGCGTCGGCGGCAGCGATTGGACGATCAAAGGCATCAGCGAAACTCGCAGCAACGATTTCATGAGCCGCCTGAGCGCGACCGGGCACGCGCCCTACGATTGGGCCGCACCGAACGGTTATCCGGACGTGAGCGTTGTGTGGTCGGCGTCGAACAATATGGTCACCACATGGCGCATGTTGACGTGGTTGACCGAAACCAGGGACACCGACACGGCGACGACCCCGCTGCTGCCGATTCTGGCCTTGAGCCGCACCGGCGTGTCCTCGTGGACCGCGAATAATCTGGTCGATTTCTGGTGCCAGAAATTGCTCGGATATCTGCCGATCGCCGCGCGCCGACAAGTGCTGGTGTCGTTCCTCGCGCAGAACGGCGATCCGGCGACGTACGTCATCACCGATACCGACTCGTCCGCCACTACCGATCTCAAACGTCATTACAACCAGCAGCGCCTTCGCAGCATGGTCGCGATGATCCTGATGTCCCCCGAATTCATGAGCCGCTGAGGAAAACGCCATGCACACTCCCAGTTTGGATCGGCGCGAATTCCTGAAAGGCTGCGGCGCGAGCGTCGCGATCGGCGCGCTCGGCCCGAGCCTGTTGTTTTCGCAAGACGCGCAAGCGGCGGTCAACAGCTACGACACCGTGGTGATGGTGTTCCTGCGCGGCGGCTACGACGGTTTGAACCTGGTCACGCCGATCGAAGGCAACGACCGCGCGTTCTACGAAGAAGCGCGCCCGACCCTCCGAATCCCGGCCACCGGTACCGACGCGGCGCTGCCGCTGACCTTGGCGTCGGGCGCGTCCACGGGTTTCGGCTTGCACCCTTCGGCCGTCGGCCTGCACGATATCTGGAACGCGGGCAAGCTGGCCATCGTTCAATCCTGCGGCCTTCAAACCGTGGTCACGCGCAGCCACTTCGACGCACAGGCGTATTTGGATCTCGGTACGCCGGGCAACCTCAACGCCAGCAGCGGCTGGATGACGCGCGCTTGGGACACGCAACAGGTAGGCGGCACGTCGATGCCGATGCTCGCCGTCGCGAGCCGTCAGCCCAACAACATGCGCGGTTCCACCCAAACCTTGTCGATGCCGAGCCCCAGCGATTTCTCGCTCAACACCGGCGCGTCGCAGTGGTACGCCTATCGCACGGGCATGCCGGTCGGCACCAAAGGCGTCACCGAAACCATGGCCAGCCTTTGGGCGGGGCAAACCGGGGTGGAAATCGCCGGTACGCGCGCCGACGGCTCGATGCGTTTGATCGCGCAGCAAGGCTATACCACCACGCTGCCGACGACCCCGGTGTTATGGCCCACCACCACGTTCGCGCGGCAATTGTGGACGGTGGCGCAGTCGATTCGCTTCAATCTGGGCTTGCGTTACGCGGCCTTGGATGTGGGCGGTTGGGACACGCACGAAAACCAGGGCACGGTCGGCAACTCGACGTATTCGAACAGAATCGCCGAGCTGTCGCAGGCGCTGGCGGCGTTCTACAACGAACTCAATGCGACCGGCGAAATGGGCCGGGTGACGGTGATCGTGCAGTCGGAATTCGGGCGCCGCGTGCGCCAGAACGGCAGCGGCGGTACCGATCACGGCTACGGCAGTCCCTTGCTGGTGTTGGGCGGTCCCGTGAACGGCCGCAAGCTCTACGGCCAATGGCTGGGGCTCGACCCTGTGGTGCTCGCCCCATATTTCGGCGATGTTCCGGTCACCACCGATTTCCGGCGCGTCTTCAGCGAATTGATGATCCGGCGCATGGGCAACAACAAGCTGAGTCAAATTTTCCCCGGCTACACCGGCTACACACCGCTCGGCATCTTCCAGGGCACCGACCTCACACCGCAGTACATCGATACGCCCGAGCAGGGCCGCGTCGGCGCGTATTTGCGTTCCGACCCGCAGCCGGTCTACGGCGAGTCCTTGCGCGAAACACCGCAAGCGCAGCGCGCGCGTGCCCGCGAGGAAGACAGTTGGATCCGACGTCTGCTGGCGGTGTTCGGGCTGTCCTGACGACGCTTCGCGGATAAGGCGGCACCGTTCGACGGTGCCGCCGATCGCCGTGCGGAGACATCGAGTCTCCCTCGCGACGAAAGCCTCTCTTCGACGTCGCGAAGACGCGAAGACGCCGATACGAACGCATGTGCGCGTTCGCGCGTCGACGCTGTACGATGCTCCGCCGGTCCGCGAGTGAGGCACGCGACATAACGAATATCTAACGCGCTCAACGTTCGCGACGTTGGCGAAAGTCCGGAAAAAACCATTGCATTCATCCACTTCTGAGCGGAATGTGGGGCGAATCACGTTTTGTAAGACGGGCTATGGCATGCTTGCCGCCGGGGGATTCACAGCATGAAACGCATACGCGACCTGGCGGTTGCGTGACGGAGTCCAATCGATGCCCAGAAAGATCGCGAAGACGTCGAAAATGCGACGCAAGGTCTATGCCGTTCTCGCTCAACGCTACGGCATCGAAGGACGAATTCATTTTCACGCGCCGCTGCAAAGCGTCGATCCGCAAGACGCGATCGCGGGTGTCGCGAAGGCGGCCAAACCGACGACCGTCGATCCGGCGTCTTCTCCCACGCCACCTACGCCAGCGGGCGCGACCGCCCCACCTCGCCGCGTCGCCGCAAACGGCTCGCCCTCGCAACTGCTGACGCTGCAGCGCGCGCCCTTCGCAGTACGCGTGCTGAACAATACGACCTTCGGCGCCACCGCCGCGTCGATCTCCGAATTCAACGCGCTCGGCGCGAACGACACCGCCCGACTAACCGCCTTCGTCGATCAGCAACTCGATCCTGCGGCGATCGACGACAGCGCGTTCGACGCGCGCCTGACCGCGGCCGGCTACACCACCTTGAACAAGTCGCTCACGCAGTCGTGGGCCGATCACGTCGCGCCCGATCCGGTGTGGGAAATCCGCATGCGTCCGGCGTGGGAGGTGCAGCGCTCGTCGCTCGCGCGCGCAGCGTATTCAAAACGCCAGTTGCAGGAAGTGATGGTGGGCTTTTGGCACAACCACTTCAACGTGTCGGTCAACGATTTTTCGGTCGGCCCGGTGGCGGTGCATTACAACCGCGACGTGCTGCGCGCGAACGCTTTCGGTAATTTCCGCACCATGCTCGAAGCGGTCGCGCAGAGCGCCGCGATGATGTACTACCTCGACAACGCCTCGAATACGCGTTCCGGGCCGAACGAAAATTTCGCCCGCGAATTGTTGGAATTGCATACGTTCGGCGCGGAAAACTATCTGGGCTTCGTCGACCCGTTCCAGGTCCCGCCCTGCCCGGAAGATCCGACCTATCCGATCGGTTATACCGACGTGGACGTCTACGAAACCGCATCGGCCTTCACCGGCTGGTCGTTGAAAGACGGGCATTGGCAATATCCCACCGAAGACGACGGCAGCTTCGTGTACCGCTCGGCGTGGCACGATGCCGGCCCGAAATACGTACTCGGCAAATTCCTCAATCCCGAACAACCGGCGATGAAGGACGGCCGCGATATTCTCGATCGCCTCGCCAGCCATCCGCGCGTCGCCAAATTCATCTGCAAAAAACTCATCCGTCGCTTCGTTTCGGATGCGCCGGACCCGGCGCTGGTCGATAGCGCCGCCGCGATCTTCCGGCAGAACTGGCAAAGCCCGAACCAGATCAAACTCACACTGCGGCATATTCTGCTGTCCGAAGCCTTCAAAAACGCATGGGGCCGCAAGCATCGCCGCCCCTACGAATTGGTCGCCGCCACCTTGCGCGTGCTGGGCAGCACGTGGACACCGAAGGTCGGCGATTCGAAAACCGACGAAGTGTTCTGGTTGATGAGCTTCACCGGCAACGTGCCTTACGAATGGCCCGCGCCGAACGGTTATCCGGATGTCGCGGTGGCGTGGTCGGGTTCGAATTCCTACGCGACGACGTGGCGGTTGTTGAACTGGATGACCGAAACCAGCGACGGCGGTTCGTCGACGTTGACGCCGATCCTCGCCACGACTCGTTCGGGCGTGACCACTTGGAATGCGAATAACCTGGTCGATTTCTGGTGCCAACGCATTCTAGGTTACCTGCCGACAGCGTCGCGGCGACAAGTGCTGGTCTCGTTCATGGCGCAGAACGGCACGGCCACCGAAACGATCGCCGATACCGACGCCTGGGCCGCGAGCAATCCGAAAGCCCATTACAACCATCAGCGTTTGCGCAGCCTGGTCTCGCTGATCTTGCTGTCCCCCGAATTCATCGTTCGCTGAGGAGTCCGCCATGCATCATCTTCGTATCGATCGGCGCCACTTCCTCAAAGGCTGTTGCGCCACGGCCGCGGCCGGCGCCGTCGGCCCTGCGATGTTGTTCGCCGACGAAGCCCAGGCCGCCGTCAACACCTACGACACGATCGTCCACATCTTCCTGCGCGGCGGTATGGACGGTTTGAATCTGGTACCGCCGGTGTCGGGCAACGACCGCACGTTCTACGAGGAAGCGCGGCCGAGTCTGAAAATCGACGCCAGCGGCACTTATGGCGCCTTGCCGCTGACGCTGGCCAACGGCACCGCGACCGGTTTCGGTCTGCATCCGTCGGCGACCGGGCTGCGCGATATTTGGGACGCGGGGAAGCTCGCCATCGTCCACAGTTGCGGCATCGCGAACACCGTCACGCGCAGCCATTTCGATGCGCAGTTATATCTGGATTTGGGCACGCCCGGCGTGCAGAGCACCGGCACGGGCTGGCTGACGCGCGCATGGAACAGCCAGCCGGGTTCGCTCGGTACGCCGCTGTTGCCGTTGCTTGCGGTGGCCGCGCGCCAGCCGGCGAATCTGCTCGGCTCGACGCAATCCATCGGCATGCCCAGCCCCAACGACTTCGCGCTCAACGGCGGCGCTTGGCAATGGCAGCAATTCCGCAGCGGCATGCCGGCCGGCACCAAGGGTTTGAACGAAACCCTCGCCAGCCTGTGGGCGGGCCCGACCGGCGCCGAAGTGGCCGGCATGCGCGCGGATGGCGCATTGCGCATGGTCGCGCAGCAGCCCTATAACTCGACGTTACCAGCGAACTGGCCCACCACCACCTTCGCGCGGCAATTGTGGACCATCGCGCAATCCATCCGTTTCAATCTCGGGATGCGTTACGCCACCGTCGATCTGGGCGGCTGGGACACGCACGACGGGCAAGGCACCGCCGGCAGCGGCTATCACTATTACCAAAACAAGATCGCCGAACTGTCGCAGGCGCTCGCCGCGTTCTACAACGAACTCAACACCGGCGGCGAAATCGCGCGCACCACGGTGATCGTGCAATCGGAGTTCGGCCGTCGCGTGCGCCAAAACGGCAGCGGCGGCACCGATCACGGTTACGGCAATCCCCTGCTCGTCCTCGGCGGCCCAGTGAACGGGCGTCGGTTCTACGGTCAATGGTTGGGGCTGGACCCGCAGGTGCTTTCGCCGTATTTCGGCGACGTCCCGATCACCACCGATTACCGCCGCGTCTTCTCCGAACTGCTGATCCGACGGATGGCGAACAATCGTATCGGCACGGTGTTCCCGGGCTATAGCGGCTACACGCCGATGGGCGTGTTCCAAGGCGCGGACATGACGCCGCAGTATGCCGGCGGTGTCGCGGCCGAGACCGAGGCTTCGCCACCCACGCAACCGCCGATCCAAACCGCGCTCCCCTCGCGACCGGTGCAGCCGGCCTATGGCGAATCGCTGCGCGAACCGGCGCTCGCCGCAGGCGGCGACCGTCGCGAATGGATCGAACGCGCCGACGCGCTGCTGCGCCGCTGACCGAACCGTGCGCAGGAAACGAGACGACGACGGCGCAAGCCGCCGTCGTCGTTTTCGGCCCATGGCGATGTCCGAGACGGCATCGATCGCGCCGCGCATGTCGCGCAGAATCCCCCGATCGCGGACCGCTTCTGAGCGAGAATTTTTCCGCCTAGACAGGGTATCGACGATCCATTATCGTCCCCGGGTCTTCGTCTCCGCACGAAGCATTCACCCATGCGACACACCATCCGGATCGCGTCTTCGAGGGAGCTGTTTTGAACACCGCAAGCGCCGAACGAACCCCGTCTTTGGCGCGTCGTCGCGCACTGTTCCTGATCGCGATCTGCACCGGCTCGATGTTGCTGTTTTTGGTGCAACCGATGATCGCGCGTATGGCGCTGCCGCGATTGGGCGGCGCTTCCTCGGTCTGGAATTCGGCGATGTTGGTCTATCAGTCGCTGCTGTTGGCCGGTTACGGCTATGCGCACTGGTTGGGACGCTTCGCGCCACGGCGTCAAGCGGCGATCCATTTGACCCTCTTCTGTCTCGCGGCGTTGACCCTGCCCATCGGTTTGAACGCCGCATCGCCCACCACCGAACTCGATCCGGCGCTGTGGGTGCCGTGGCTGTTGCTGACGTCGATCGGCCCCTTGTTTTTCGTCGTCTCCGCGCAAGCGCCGTTGATGCAGCGTTGGTTCGCGCTCTCCGGCGGCGGCGATCCTTACCCGCTCTACGCCGCGTCGAATCTCGGCAGCTTCGCCGGCTTGCTTGCGTATCCCTTGTTCGTCGAACCGTTCATGGGCGTGGGCTCGCAAAGTCTGTTGTGGTCGCTGGGCTATGCCTCGGTCGCGTTGCTGGTGGTGTTTTGCGCACTGCAACTGCCCAAGAACGCGAACGCCAATCTCGACAGCGCCGCAGTCGACAATGTCGCATCAAACGACGATGCGAGCGCCGCTCCGAACAGCAAAACGCTGATGCGCTGGGTGATCCTCGCGGCGATTCCATCGGGCTTGATGCTGTCGAGCACGCAGCATCTCACCACCAACATCGCGGCGATGCCGCTGATCTGGGTGATCCCGCTCGGCCTGTACCTGTTGAGCTTCTCGGTCGCGTTCGCCCAGAACCGCACGCTCGCGGACATCATGACGAAGATCGCGCCGGTCTCGCTGATCTTCGCCGCCATCACCGCGTTCATGGGCGTCGCGCGTTCGCCCTACGGCGCCGGGGTGCTGGTGCTGTGCAACCTCTTCATCATTTCCTGCGCTCTGCACGCGCGCATGTTCGACGCGCGGCCGCATCCGAAATTCCTGACGCGGTTCTATCTCGCGATGTCGTTCGGCGGCGCGATCGGCGGCGTGTTCTGCGCGCTGTTGGCGCCGCTGATCTTCGATTGGACCTACGAGCATCCGATCCTGTTGCTCGCGGCGGCATTGGCGCTGAAGCCAACAGCGTTCGTCTCCGAGCTGCAGCAGTTCTGGAGCGATAAAAGGCGTTCCAGACCCGCGCTGATCATCGGCCTGATCGTCGTGGGCATAGCCGCGCTGTCGACCAGCGACCTGGTGTTCCCGTTGTCGTTCGGATACAAACTGCTGATCGGCCTGGGGCTCGCCGCGTTCGCGTTCTTCGCGTTCGGCAAACGGATGTTGTACTTCGCCGCGCTGGTGGGCGTGATGCTGTCGATCAACGGCGCGAAGTGGATCGCCGACAACATGGACGGCCGGATGATGCGCAGCTATTTCGGCGTGTACACGGTGCGCCCGATGGGCGACGACGCCACGTCGATCGTCCACGGCACGACCATCCACGGTGTGCAAATGCGCGACGAGGCCTACGCGACCACGCCGACGGTGTACTTCACCCGAAAATCCGGCGTGGGCCTCGCCTTCACCGCAGCCCCCGAGATGTTCGGCCCGAACGCACGCATCGATGTGATCGGCCTCGGCGCAGGGACGATGGCCTGCTACGCGCAACCCGGACAGCGCTGGAAGTTCTACGAGATCGACCCGCTGGTCGAAGAGATCGCGCGCGACACGCGCCATTTCAGCTTCATTTCGCGCTGCAAACCCGATCTCGACGTCGAAATCGGCGACGCGCGCTTGCTGATCGCCGAACAACCCGCGAACGACGTCGACATCCTCGTGATCGACGCGTTTTCGTCGGACGCCATTCCGATGCATTTGTTGACCACGGAGGCGTTCGAGACTTACCGCCGACGACTCGCTCCCAACGGCTTGCTGATGGCGCATATCTCCAACAGCTATCTCGATCTCAAGCCGGTGCTGGCGGCGGCGGCGCGATCGGGATGGGAATCGCGCATGCGTCGCTACCGGCAAGTCGAGGAAGGCGAAGAGCACAGTCGCTTCGCGCCCTCGACCTGGATCGCGCTCTCGCGCGATCCGGCGACGATCGCCGCGCTCGAACGCGCGACCG